>CAJATB010000300.1 GCA_903944755.1 uncultured Bacteroidota bacterium | reverse complement strand
GAAATTAAACCGTTATCCTTTAACACTTTCCATTCTGAAGGGCCTACCAAGTCCATGCCAACCATGCCCAAATTTTTAAAGGACTTTGCTAATGGCTCAATGGCAATGTCGCTATAACACCACCTGCAAGCTGAATGATTAATTTTCCCTTTTAGGGAAACTGCATTTTCGTTTTGTGCAACAGTTGCTAATACATTTTTAGGAATTGAAATGCCTGCAACAAGTGCAGCAGAACCTGCTAAAACTTGTTTAATAAGTTTTCTTCTATTTACGTTTTGAGGCATAACAATTGTTAGTTAAATTAGATAACTAAATATAAATTTTATTTGCAACTTTTTAAAATAATTTTACACTCAAAAGCATGTTTTTCAAGAAAATAGGAGGAAATTGCTAACGAATCTTTTGAAGTAAAAAAATATACAATGAACAGAAAATTACGCATGGGAATGGTGGGTGGTGGGAAAGATGCTTTTATTGGTGCAATACACCGTTTAGCTGCAAATATGGATGGCCTCATTGAATTAAGTTGTGGCGCTTTAAGTATCAACCCTGAAATTGCGATTGCTTCTGGCGCCGCCTTATTTCTTCCAAAAGAAAGGACTTACTTGACTTATGAAGAAATGATAAAAGCCGAAGCCGCTTTGCCAGCCGATAAACGTATCGATTTTGTAACAATTGTGACACCCAATTTTGCACACTTTGCACCAGCAATGATGGCCTTAGAAAACGGCTTTAATGTTGTGATTGAAAAGCCAATTACTTTTTCGCTAGAAGAGGCAAAATTATTAAAACAAAAAGTAGATGAAACTGGTTTAATACTTTGCTTAACCCATACCTATTCAGGATACCCAATGGTGAAGCAGGCAAAAGCTATGGTGCGTGAAGGTAAATTGGGGAAAATACGAAAAGTGTGGGTAGAATATCCGCAAGGTTGGTTAAGTAAATTATCAGAAAGAGAAGGCAATGCACAAGCAGCTTGGAGGACAGACCCAAAAAAATCAGGAAAGAGTTCAGTAATGGGTGATATAGGAACCCATGCAGCACACTTAGCAGAATATATTACTGGCTCAAAAATTACAGCTGTGTGCGCTGAATTAAATACTTTGGTGGATGGTCGTGCGATGGATGATGACGGCGCAGTAATGTTAAAATTTGACAATGGTGCAAAAGGAGTATTAATGGCTTCGCAGGTTGCTGCAGGAGAAGAAAATGCACTAAAAATAAGGGTGTATGGAGAATTAGGAGGAATTGAATGGTTCCAACATGAACCAAATACCCTAACAGTAAGGTGGCTGGATCAACCAGCACAAATACTAAGGGCAGGCGCTAACTATGGCGCACACTTATCCTCCTTTGCAACTCATAACTGTCGTACTCCAGGGGGCCACCCCGAAGGATATCTTGAAGCATTTGCAAATATTTACCGCAACTTTGCATTAACACTTGGTTGTAAAATAGATGGCACAGCGCCAACACCAGAAATGTTAGATTTCCCCGGTGTCGAAGACGGCTTAAGAGGTATGGCGTTTATTGACAATGTCGTAGCTTCGGCGCACTCAGACCAAAAATGGACACCTTACGTTTTATAATAATGTAGCGCATTAAATAGCTAG
>CAJATB010000299.1 GCA_903944755.1 uncultured Bacteroidota bacterium | reverse complement strand
TTGTTCAAATAGTTATTTCTGCAAAAAAGAAGTTATTATAGAAACTACATTTTTTTGTACAACTCTAAAGAAGTACAATATGTATAAGCCTTCCTTCTACAATGAGGTACATATTTCAATTTGGCATCCTCCTAAAATAGTATAAGCTATATTTCTCTTTAGTCAAGTTGAACAACTTGAAAATTTACATTTATTAAAAATTGAAAATATGAAATCAATAAAACTATTGATGGCAACTGCCATTATATTATTTGCTACTATCGCAAATGGACAAACAAATACAGGTATAAAAAAGGTTTTAAATGCATATATCCAACTTAAAGACGCACTCGTGAAAAGTGATGGTACAAGTTCTTCTGGTGCTTCAAAAACACTATTAACTGCTATACAAGAAGTAAACATGAGTGAACTTAACACAGAAACGCATACGCAGTGGATGAAAGTAGTTAATGACTTAAAAGAAGATGCTGAACACATCAGTGATACAAAAGAGATCACACACCAAAGAGACCACTTTATGAGTCTGTCAACGAATTTATACTCAGTAATTAAAGTTTCAAAGTTAGGAACTCCTGTGTTTTATGAGTTTTGTCCAATGGCGAATAAAGGTAAGGGTGCGAATTGGTTGAGTTTAGAAAACAAGATTAAGAATCCTTACTACGGCAATCAAATGTTGACCTGTGGTAAAGTAGTTGAAACCATACAATAATAAAAAAATGAAATTAAATAATATATCTATTTACCTTGTTGTAAGTGGTTTGTTATGCGCATCAGTTAATCTTAATGCTCAAAAGGTGGTTAGGTATGATTTACATGTAAGAGACACTTTGGTGAATTTTACAGGGAAAACCAAAAGAGCAATTGCTGTGAATGGACAAATACCTATGCCAACAATGACTTTTACACAAGGTGATACAGCAGAAATTCATGTATACAATGAGTTAAAGGAGTCTACTTCCTTACATTGGCACGGACTTATTTTGCCTAATAAAGAGGATGGCGTTCCTTATTTAACACAAATGCCAATCGAACCGGGTACCACACATGTGTATCGTTTTCCTATTGCACAAAATGGGACACATTGGTATCACAGTCATTCTGGCTTGCAAGAGCAAATTGGGATGTACGGTTCAATGATTTTGAATAAAAGACAGGATGACCCAACATTTAGAAAAGGGATAGATGACTTACCTACCATACCAGTAGTAATTAGTGAGTGGACGGACTACAATCCAAATAATATCCACCGAATGTTGCATAATGCAACTGACTGGTTTGCAATCAAAAAGGGAACTACTCAAAGTTATGCAGAAGCAATAAAAGAAGGTCACTTTACTACCAAAGTCAAAAATGAATTTAAGCGCATGTTGGCAATGGATGTAAGTGATGTGTATTATGACAAGTTCTTATTGAATGGAAGCCAAGAAAGTCAATTATCACAATTCAAAGCTGGAGATAAAGTAAGATTGAGAATTTCTAACGGTGGTGCATCAACCTATTTTTGGTTAAACTATGGCGGCGGAAAATTTCAAGTAGTGGCTAATGACGGGAATGATGTTGAGCCCGTTGAAGTAGATAGGTTAATCATTGCTGTTTCTGAAACATATGATATTGTTTTGACTGTTCCTGAAAAGAATAAATCATTCGCGTTCCAAGCTACTTCAGAAGATAGAATTAATCAAGCATTAATGTATGTGGGTGAAGGTGAAAAACAAACAATGACACCCGTGCCTAGATTGAAATATTTTGAAGGAATGAAGATGATGAACTCTATGATGAAAATGAATGGGGACTTAGATGATATGGGAA
>CAJATB010000298.1 GCA_903944755.1 uncultured Bacteroidota bacterium | reverse complement strand
TTGTTATTTGTGTATTAACCTTATTTCTTTTTATTAATAGTTTAATGCTGGATAAAGATTCAAGTATACTTAATTCAACTACGGATAATAACATGGAGGCTTTTGCTGCATCTTATGATCAAACCATTTCAAACTAAATATTGAATTATGAAAAATATATTAAATAGCAAAACTGTAAGCTGGCTTATCGCTTTATTGGTAGTAGCTAATATAACAACACTGGCCTTTTTCTGGATAGGTCATTTCAAGAATCAAAGGGATAATTCACCAAAAGAATTTTTGGCAAAAAAATTAAACTTTAATGAGAATCAAAAAACTGCCTATTTTAAATTAGCAAAAGAGCATAATGAAGCTGCTAAAATAATAAGGGAGCAAGTTAAAATGGATAAGGATAGTTTTTTTCAATTATTAAAATCCGACACAATTATTGACAGTGCTAGGAACAATGCAGCAGTTCAAGTGAGCAAATCCATTCAAGCACTTGACATTCTTACTTTCGAACATTTTAAAAAAGTAAGAGCACTTTGTACTTCAGCACAAAAGCCACAGTTCGATGAACTAATTCAAAAAATGGTTAATTCAGTTAATAATACTCAAAATAGATTTAAGCCTTCCATTAAAGAAGACATGCCTCCTGCTGGTACAAAGTAGGCGCTTGATGGATAAAAAAATTGTAGTCATAGTATTAACAATTTCTTATGAAGGAATTGACTTTCAATAGGCATCTAATTAATAAAAAACATGAAAAAAATAGTAAGCGCTTTTTTAATGCTTGCCGTATTTACTGCTAGTGCACAACAACCAGGAGCACCTCCGAGCATTGAAGAAAAATTAAAGAGAACCAAAGAAATGCTTGGGAAGGAACTCAAATTAAACCCGAGTCAAATTAATGTAACCACGGATGCGTTTACAAAATTCTTTAAGCAGGCGGACCAATTATTCAAAGGTAACCCTCCGCCTACAAATCCTACTCAAATGAAACAAATAGAGGCACTTGAAAAGGAGAGAGACCAAAAAATTATTTCAATACTAAACGAGCAGCAAATTAAAGGCTATAAAGAAATCGTATTGAAAATGAGGCCGCCAAAACCAGGACAAGGAAAACAACAAGGTCCACCTCCACAAAAACAGTAATCAATTACCTTTTTTTTAATTAAAATACTTCAATTTCATGAAGCACTACTACACTATTGCCCTAACTTTTCTTACAACTATTACATTTGCTCAAAATAACAAACAAAATATTAGAGGCATGGTAATGGATAAACTTGCTCAATCCCCTATTTATGGAGCAACTATTCAAATTATAAAAAATCATAAAACAGTTACAAGCGATAGTAATGGTGCCTATACTTTTATCGAACTAAATCCTGGAAGGTATGATGTGAAAGTTACCTTTAATGGATATAAAGAAGCTTTAATAGCTAATGTGATGCTGAATTCGGGCAAAGAAACAATACTAGATATTAGTTTAGAAGAAGACTATAAAAGTTTAAAGGATGTTATTGTTAAATCTTCTAACAAGTCCTCTAGTATCAATAAAATGGCGACCGTAAGTGCGCGTACTTTTTCCATGGAAGAAGTAAATAGGTATGCAGGCGGCAGAAGTGACCCTGCACGTTTAGCAGCTAATTTTGCTGGAGTAAGTACCCCTGATGATAGCAGAAATGATATAGTAATTAGAGGTAATTCGCCTACTGGCGTTTTATGGAAAATTGACGGAATGAATGTAACTAATCCTAATCACTTCGCATCCATAGGTACAACAGGCGGAGCTGTAAGTGCTTTAAATACCAATTTATTAAAGAGTTCCGACTTCTTTACTTCCGCTTTCCCGGCAGAATATGGGAATGCCAATGCGGGTGTCTTTGATATTGGATTTAGAAATGGGAACAATAAAAAAAGAGAAACTACTTTACAATTAGGCGTTATTACGGGACTAGAAGCTACCACTGAAGGACCTATAAAAAAAGATAATGGATCCTCCTATTTAGTAGGTTATAGATATTCATTGGCTGGTATTGCACAAGCTATGGGAATAAATATTGGCACTACTTCAACACCCTCTTATCAAGACTTATCTTTTAAAATAAATAGTGGCACTTCAAAAATTGGTAAGTTTTCATTGTTTGGCATATTAGGAACCAGTACTATAAATTTAGAGAGTGGTGGGAAAGACAACTCATTATACGGAAACGGTAATCAAGCTGATTTTGCAAGCAAACTAGGCATTATAGGGTTAAGTCATTTCAAACAAATTAACAGCAAATCATACATTAGCTCAGCCATCGGTTTAAATTATTCAAAAACAGACGTAACTAATTATGGATTTGAGCGAAATACTTTAAGCTCCTTTGAGCAAGAGGTTTCAAAAACAGCAAAAACTGGATATAATTTTAGTACTTCTTACAATGCAAAAATTAGTTCTAAATTATTTTTAAAAGTAGGGCTTGACAATCAATTGCTAGGATTAGATCTAAATTATAAAACAAAACAAAGATCCATAGACGACTTTAAACAGGTATGGGATTACAATAGTCAAACAAATTTGTCACAAGCTTACATACAAACTAAATACAATATTTCTGAAAAATTAACATTAAATACTGGCATTCATGCACAAATGTTTTTCTTAAATAATTCCACTTCAGTTGAACCAAGGCTCGGTTTGAAATACGATATAAATAATAAAAGTAGTTTGACATTTGGTTATGGTCTGCACTCTCAAATGCAACCCATTAATGTATATTTATTACAAACACAAAATGCGGATGGGACCTATAGTTACAACAATAAAAATCTAGACTTTACCAAGAGCAACCATTTTGTAATTGGATATAACCTGCAACCAGCACAGGACTGGAGAATTAAAACGGAAGTATATTATCAAAGTTTATACAATGTTCCAGTAAATACATTTTCAAGCAGTTATTCCATGTTAAACACGGGCGCGGGTTTTAAAACCGATTTGGAAGATAATTTAGTAAATGGTGGAACTGGTAAAAATTATGGAATAGAACTTACTGTTGAGAAATTTTTTAGTAAAGGGTATTATGGTTTATTTACTTCGTCACTATATGAGTCCAAATATACTGGTAGCGATGGGGTTGAACGTAATACTGCCTTTAATGGGAAATACGTTTACAATATATTAGCAGGTAAAGA
>CAJATB010000297.1 GCA_903944755.1 uncultured Bacteroidota bacterium | reverse complement strand
TAGCATTATAAACAACCTATCACTCTCTGATTCGAATGACGCTAAAAACTCCTAAATCTATCTAAAATTGTGAACTCGCTTCGCTCAGACATGCACAATTTTTTAACGACATATTTAGGCGTTTTTATAACGCTATTCTCATAAGTTCGTGAGTAGGCTATTTATAACGCTCTAAAATTTAAGAAAAAAGAAGTGTTGAAATGATTACACTCCTGAACTTTGAGCCATAGCGTAAAGAAAAATCATTATCGAACCGTAATAAACTCAGCATGTTTGAGCACGAAGTGCGAGTTCTGAGTTTTAGGTGAGAAAATTATTTTATAGCGACCATGGCGATAGTGAAGGATGGAAACATTTTCATCACTACTAAAGATTAAAATGCGTTATAAAAACCAAAAATGCCCCGAAAAACGAGGCATTGAATAATTTAGTGGAATAGCGTATTAAACTGCGAAGCTAGTACCACATCCACAAGTACTAGAAGCATTGGGGTTGGTAAAAGTAAAACCACGGCTATTTAAGCCCCCCTGCCAGTCAATTGACATTCCATACAAGTAAATCTGATGTGCTGTTTCCATACAACAAGGAATGCCTTCAAAAACGAATAATTCATCAGCTGGCTGTGGAACATCAAAGCCTAAAACATAAGTCATGCCACTGCATCCGCCACCTTTTACCCCAACTCTTAAGCGTTGTTGTTGGTCAAAACCAGGCTCACCCATTAAACGATGTAATTCTTGCACCGCATCCGCTGTAAACTTAACCGGAGTGCTTACTATTGTATCTGTAGACATAATATGAATTTAATACACAAATTTACACATTAAAGCCCATTAACAGATTCCCGAATATTTCGAAAATAGAAATATTATCAGGGGGCTTAGAATTGATTTTTTCGTAAATTTAAATATGCAAGAACAAGTGAAAAAGACGGATAGTGGTATAGAAATCAAGAAAGTATATACTCAAAAGGATTTGCCCGCCGAAAAAGATGGAGAGCAGTTACCTGGTAAATTCCCCTATACAAGAGGTGTTCAATCCGATATGTATAGAGGTAAACTTTGGACAATGCGCCAATATGCAGGCTTTTCGACTGCAGAAGAAAGTAATAAAAGGTATCTTTTTTTATTGGAACAAGGAGTAATGGGCTTGAGCGTTGCCTTTGACCTACCTACACAAATTGGCTATGATGCCGACCATTCCTTGGCAGAAGGAGAAGTTGGGAAAGTAGGCGTTTCTATTTGCAGTATTGAGGATATGGAAATTTTATTTAAAGACATCCCTTTAGATAAAATAAGTTCTTCCATGACCATAAATTCAACTGCCTTTATATTATTAGCGTTTTATGTAGCATTAGCAAAACGAAGAGGCATTGATTTAAAACAATTAACTGGCACTATTCAAAATGATATTTTAAAAGAATATGCAGCAAGAGGCACTTATATCTACCCTCCTAAACATTCAATGCGTATTATTACCGATATTTTTGAATATTGTGGCACTCATTTACCAAAATGGAATAGTATTTCAATTTCTGGATACCATATTCGTGAAGCAGGAAGTACTGCTGTACAAGAAATAGCATTTACCTTAAGCAATGGAAAAGCCTATGTGCAAGCAGCATTGGCGAAAGGCTTAGACATAAATGTTTTTGGGAAACGATTGTCCTTTTTCTTTAACGCACACAATAACTTATTTGAAGAAGTTGCCAAATTTAGGGCTGCCAGAAGAATGTGGGCAAAAATTATGAAGGACTTAGGTGCAACAGATGAAAAAGCCTTGATGCTTCGCTTTCATACACAAACGGGTGGCGCTACCCTAACAGCGCAGCAACCATTAAATAATATTAGCCGGGTTACTATTCAAACCATAGCTGCTGTGCTTGGCGGAACACAAAGCTTACACACAAATGGTTTTGACGAAGCATTAGGCTTACCAACACAACAAGCAGCAAGTATAGCCCTTCGAACACAACAGCTAGTAGCCTTTGAAAGTGGCATTGCTGATACCGCAGACCCTTTGGCTGGGAGTTACTTTGTCGAAAATTTAACAAACGAAATTGAATCAGCCGCATTGGAACTTATTCAAAAAATGGATGAAATGGGTGGCAGTGTTAGTGCTATTGAAAACGGTTTCATGCAAAATAAAATTGCAGAAAGCGCCTATGACTATCAAAAAGATATTGAAG
Source organism: uncultured Bacteroidota bacterium (assembly GCA_903944755.1). GTDB lineage: Bacteria > Bacteroidota > Bacteroidia > Chitinophagales > Chitinophagaceae > Sediminibacterium. The sequence continues at coordinate 7,867 of CAJATB010000297.1, read as the reverse complement.
CGAACAGAAAAATAATTGTAGGTGTAAACCAATTTCAGTCGGAAGAAACAAGCCAGATACCTATATTTAAAGTAGATGAAAGTATTAGACAACAGCAAGTAGATAAGTTAACTATATTGAAAAATAAGCGAGACGCTAATAAAGTTGCAGCTTGTTTAGCAGCCATTAAAGATGCCGCATTAGGTACAACAAATTTAATGCCTCCTGTTGTTGAAGCAGTAGAAAACTATTGTACACTTGGAGAAATTGCCGATACCTTACGAACTGTGTATGGAGAATTCCAAGCATAAAATAAATAGTACTATCAACACAGTTTTAAATTATAACTATTTCACTAAACCTATATATTAAAATTCTACATCATAGAAATAATAATCATTAAAGATAATTAGTCTAAAAATTTATAAATACTCAACAATGCCTAAATTATTACTTAGCCTATTAATGGGCTTTACTTTCATTTCGAGTAGTGCGCAAGAACTTCCAAAGAATTATGGACAATTACTTAAAGAAGTAGAACCTCAATTAATTAGTTGGAGAAGACATTTTCATGAAAATCCAGAATTGTCAAACCGTGAATTTAATACAGGAAAATACATAGCTGATTATTTAAAAACATTAGGTATTGAAGTGCACTACCCAGTTGCTAAAACAGGTGTTATGGCAATCTTAAAAGGTGGAAAGCCTGGTCCGGTAGTTGCATTAAGAGCAGATATTGATGCTTTACCCGTTGTTGAAAGAGTTCCATTACCATTTGCATCAAAAGTAACATCGGAATATGGTGGGCAAAAAGTAGGAGTAATGCACGCATGTGGTCATGATTCACATATTTCCATTTTAATGGCAACAGCCAAATTACTAACCGCTATGCAAAAAGAGGTACCTGGCACAGTTGTATTTTTATTCCAACCAGCTGAAGAAGGGGCACCTGGGACAGAAGAAGGAGGCGCACAACTAATGATTAAAGAAGGTTTATTAGATAACCCAAAAGTAGAAGCAGTATTTGGCTTACATATCAATTCACAAACACCCGTGGGTACCCTAAAATACAAATCGGGTGCATTCATGGCATCTGCTGATTGGTTCACTATAAAAGTAAATGGAAGGGGCAGTCATGGTTCACAACCATGGGGCGGCGTTGATCCAATAAGTGCCTCTGCGCAGATAATCGAAGGTTTACAGCATATAGTTAGTCGTCAAATGGACTTAACTAAAGCACCTGTAGTAATTACAGTTGGTACCATTAATAGTGGTGTTCGAAATAATATTATTCCTGAAACAGCCGTTATGACTGGTACTATAAGAACATTAGATACAAAAATGCAAAAAGAAGTATATGAACGCATTAAACTTACTGCTGAAACAATTGCTGCAAGTTCAGGTGCTACAGCTGAAGTAAGTTTTGAAAATAAAACATTAGTTACTTATAACGACCCAGCGTTGGTTTTGAAAACATTGCCCTCCTTGTTAAAGGCAGCTGGTGCTGAAAATGTATCAGAATCAACATGGGTTACTGGTGCTGAAGATTTCTCGTTTTATGGAGAGAAAGCCCCTAGTTTCTTTTTTAACCTTGGCGCATTACCTAAAGGCACCGCACCAAAAGATGCTGGCCCACATCATACTGCCGATTTCTATTTGGATGAATCGGGCTTTATAGTTGGTGTAAAAGCATTCTGCCAATTAGTATTCGACTATGGAAAATTAAAATAATTGTGTTAAAATTATTAAAGCAAATATCGTAACACTGAAAAACGCAGCCTTAAAAGCTGCGTTTTTCTTTCGATAAGGTCACGTGTATTAAAATGCTGTAAAATATAGCATCAAGATTTTGTATAATTTCTTGCTCCAAATAATAAGCTACCAATACGTACCATATTACTCCCTTTCTCAATTGCTAATTCATAATCAGAACTCATCCCCATACTTAATGTATCAAAATCATTATAATTTAAAATTGACTTACTTTTTTGAAATAATTCGTTCAGTTGGGTAAATTCTTTACTAAGTAATGTTTGGTCCTCAGAAAAAGACGCCATTCCCATTAATCCTTTAATGATAACATTTGGATAGTTTAACAAACGTCCACTTTGAATTAATTCCAAAAGCGAAATGGCATCAAAACCAAATTTTGTTTCTTCTGTTGCAATATGCACTTGTAATAAACAAGGAATGACTCGATTATTTTTTTGTCCTTGCTTATTTATTTCTACTAGTAATTTTTCCGAATCAACCCCATGAATTAAATACACGAAAGGCGCAATGAATTTTACTTTATTGGTTTGTAAGTGTCCAATAAAATGCCATCGAATATCACCCGCTAAACTTGCTGCCTTGTCTACCAATTCTTGCACATAATTTTCTCCAAAATCTCGCTGACCTAATTCGTATAATTCAATAATATCTTCATTAGGCTTTGTTTTACTGACAGCTATTAACTGTACATTTTTTTGAGAAAGTGAATTTTGGATTAGCTTATACTGTTCAATATTAACCGGCATTGTAGTAACCTTTTTTATTTACAAACGAAATTACAACTTTATCGAGTGATACTTCGTCCAATTACCATTTTTTGAATTTCACTTGTTCCTTCGTATATCTGCGTAATTTTAGCATCGCGCATTAACCTTTCCACATGGTATTCTTTCACAAAGCCATATCCACCATGTACTTGCACTGCTTCTGTCGTAGCCCACATTGCCGTATCACTTGCATGCAATTTGGCCATAGCAGCTGTTGTTGTATAATCCATGTCGTTGTCTTTTTCCCATGCAGCTTGGTAACATATTAAACGAGCCGTTTGTATACGGGTTGCCATTTCAGCTAACTTAAATTGAATAGCTTGGTGTTCATGAATAGGTTTGCCAAAGGATTTCCGTTGTTTGCTGTAAGCCAGTGCTAATTCGTAAGCACCACTAGCAATTCCTAATGCTTGTGCTGCTATACCAATTCGCCCACCGTTTAAAGTTTTCATAGCAAAATTAAAACCAAAACCATCTTCCCCTATCCTGTTTTCTTTATGCACTTTCACATCCATAAAAGAAATAGCATGTGTATCACTACCGCGGATGCCCATCTTATTTTCTTTTACTCCCACTGTTATACCTGGCGTATTTTTATCAACAATAAAAGCATTAATTCCTTTGTGTCCTTTTGAATCGTCGGTTTGCGCAATCACTAAATAAACAGATGCACTCGAACCGTTAGTAATCCAGTTTTTAACCCCATTTATAATATAATGGTCTCCTTGTTCAATTGCAGTGGTATGCTGACGCGTTGCATCACTCCCCGCTTCTGGTTCACTTAATAAAAAAGCCCCTATATACAATTCTCCATCCTTCTTTCCCTGTGCTAATGGAGTTAAGTATTGTATTTTTTGTGCTTCATTTCCGTAATGCTCTAAACCCCAACAAACCAAACTGTTATTAACACTCACTGCCACACTAACACTAGCATCTACTTTACTAATTTCCTCCATTGCAATAATATAGGAAATAGTATCCATGCCTGCGCCCCCATATTTTGGACTCGTCATCATGCCTAAAAAACCTAAATCCGCTAATTGTAATAATTGTTCACGGGGAAATTTTTGTAATTCATCCCTTTCTATAACTCCAGGCAGACATTGTTGTTGAGCAAATTCACGGGCAGCTTTTTGTATCATTAACTGCTCTTCTGTTAGGTTAAAATCCATAGTAATTCATTTGCGTAAATTTACACTAACAATTGTTAGCAATAAAATATATTAGCAAGTTTATTTTTTGAATTTATTCAGTAGCATTTGAGCTAATACCGACTTGTCGGCATCGGTGATAAATGGGGTGCTATCCTGTCTAAAATGTCGTTTAAAAGCCATTAGTGCAGCAGTCGTATCCTTTATGTCATAGCCTACTACAGCAAGTGCATAAGGCACATCAATAGTCATTGGAAGCTTATAGGTAGTGTCAGGATTAAACCAAGTACCAAAACCATTTACGGCTAATAATGGCCAAGGGAAATTAATATTAGGGTCTACTTTTCTTTTTGGAGCAATATCGGCATGCCCAATAAAATTAGCTTGGGGTATCCCATAAGTATCTTTCAAATAACTTAATAATAATAGCAAGCTTTTAATTTGAGCACTGTCAAATTGTTCGTACCCATTATTATCTAATTCAATTCCTATTGAACTAGAATTTAAATCACTATTGTTTCCCCACTTCGAAATTCCTCCATGCCAAGCTCTCATATAGTCATTCAGCATATGGTGAATTGTTCCATCCTTGCAAATAACATAATGGGCACTCACTTTAGTTTTAACCATTGTAAAAGTGCGTAAGGTTTGTTCACATGAATTTTGCGCGGTGTGGTGTATGACAACAAAATTAGGTTTACGTAAATCAAAATTGGTAGTCCCTACCCACTTTTCAGCGTTTGGCAAGTAGTCGGATTTTTGGAAATTAGGATTCAGCTTTATAAGTTGCGCTAACACTTTAGTTTGCTTTATATAATCTCTATTTGTATTGCGATATGGAAACTTATTACAGGCTAAAAAAGTAATTACACTTATTAATACGATAGCTTTTACAAAACGATTCAAATTCATAAATAAATATTTAAATTGGTGGTAAGAATGTTAGCATATCCCCTTAATTATTCCAGAATCATTAAAAAAAATGCTATACAGCAAGGTATTTATATTATTTTATTGCACTTGGTTCTTGTTGACTCAGGCAATGAAAACTACCTAAGCCCCATATAATATCACTTGAATCAATTCCTACAACTTCACGTGTTGGGAAGCAAGTTTGAATAATTTGCATTGCTATATCATCTTGTGCACACTTATAAGTTGGCACCACTACATGCCCATTACTAATGTAAAAATTAGCATAGGAAGCGGGCAACATCTGGTCCTCATAAATCACATCCGCTGGCATTGGCAATTCAATTATATTAAGCTGCTTACCATCCTGCAAACGCATTTGTTTTAATTCTTTTAAGTTTTGTTGAAGGAGTTCGTAATTTTCTGACTGTTTATTCGCTTCAACAACTGTAACTACGGTATCCTCATTTACAAAACGTACGGTATCATCAATATGGCCATCCGTATCATCTCCAACGATACCTTCCGATACCCAAAGAACTTGACTCACTCCGTAATAATCACAAAGGAATTTTTCAATTTGTGCTTGATTCAAGTGTGGATTACGATTTGGATTTAATAAACAACATTTTGAAGTAAGCACCGTGCCAGCTCCATTGAAATCAACCGAACCACCTTCCATAATAATATTAGGGTAAAATAAAGGAAGGCTCATTTCTTTTGCAATTAGTGTAGGAATAATATCATCTAAATCATAAGGAGGGTACTTCCCACCCCATGCATTTATATTCCAGTCCACAATAGCTTTTGGTGCATCTGTATTATTTCTTATTAAAAAAGAAGGGCCATGGTCACGGCACCAAGCATCATTGGTTGGATGCAGAAAAAATTGTACCCGACTCATATCCACTCCTGCCGCTTGTATTAATTTAGTAGCAAATGCTTGCATACTTGTATCAACCACATTAATACAAACTCGTTCTGTTAAGGAAACTACTTTTATGAACTCCACATAGGAAGGAAAGATGCTGTCTAATTTACCAGGCCAGCTTGCTTCCTTGTGTGGCCAGCTTAACCACATTGCGTCATGCTTTGCAAATTCAGCAGGAAAATAATAACCTAATGATTTGGGGGTTGGAGTGCTACTTAGCATCGTCTATATATCTTTTTGTAATAGGTTCGTAAGAATCAATTCTGCGGTCACGTAAAAATGGCCAATGCGTTCTATAACTGTCCGATTTTTCTGTATCAATATCAATCACTGCTACTTCTTCTTGGTCATGAGATGCTTTGTATAATAAAGTGCCAAATGGATTACTCACAAAAGAACCTCCCCAAAATTTCATCAAGCCATCTTGCTCCAATCCAACGCGATTTACACTAATTACTGGAACACCATTAGCCACTGCATGACTACGTTGAATAGTTTGCCAAGCGTTGTATTGCTCTACGTTAGTTGCTTCTTCCTGTGCTGTTGCCCAACCAATCGCAGTTGGATAAAATAACATTTCAGCTCCCATTAAAGTTGTAATTCTAGCTGCTTCAGGATACCATTGATCCCAACATATTAAAACTCCAATGGTTGCAAATTTCGTTTTGAATACTTTGTATCCTAAATCACCTGGCGTAAAATAAAATTTTTCATAATAAGCAGGATCATCAGGAATATGCATTTTACGATACTTACCCAAATAAGTACCATCTGCATCTAAAACTGCTGTTGTATTGTGGTATAAACCTTCTGCTCTTTTCTCGAATAAGGAAGCTATTATAACAACCCCCAATTCTTTTGCTATAGCCGACAATTCGTCTGTTGTTTTTCCTGGAATAGGTTCGGCTAGTTTAAAGTTTTCATAAGCTTCCACATCACAAAAATATAAAGATGTAAAAAGTTCTTGTAAGCAAATAATATTAGCGCCTTGTTTTGCAGCGATTCTTATTTTATCAATTGCTTTTTGTTTGTTACCCGAAACATCAGCACTGCATGACATTTGCACTAAACCCACTTTTACGATAGCCATATAAATAAATTAATTACTTAAATAATGTATGTTAAGTAGTTTGTTGGATAATTCCATCAAAACTACGAATGCCTAATAATTTTTGTGTGATAAATCCTTCGGCATATTCTACCCCTACTTGGTGTCCTAATTCTTTTGCACGTCCCCTTACAAAATCTATGAATGCGGTCCCTGAAATAAATGTTTCTGGTTCATTAGAATTTGGATCATAGAACTGTGAGGAATGTGCTAAAATTGCTTCCATTTTTTTATCAATATAAGCACTAATGTCTACCACAAAACTAGGCGTTAAATTTCTTGATTGAATATAATGAAATACTTGCGTCGCTCTCCATGGTGTTTGTGGCAACCCATTATGTGTTGATTGTATTTTTACAAGACCGGATAAAAAAGCAGCATCAACAATTAATTGTGCTCCTTTTCCATGGTCGGGATGCCTGTCCTCAGGTGCATTACACAAAATAATAGTAGGCTGATAACGACGAATAATTTCAATAATTGCAAATTGATTTTCCTTATTATTTTCGAAAAAGCCGTCAGCCATTCCTAAATTTTCTCTAATAGAAACCCCCATCACTTGACTCGCCAATTGCGCTTCTTTTAATCGCTGTGATGTGGTACCTCTTGTACCTAATTCTCCTTTCGTTAAGTCAATTACCCCCACCTTTTTCCCTTCTCCTATTGCACTCATAAGAGTACCAGCACAACCCAATTCTACATCGTCAGGATGTGCACCAAAAGCAAGAATATCTAATTTTAACATGTTCCAATTTTGAGTGATTACAAAGGTAGGTGTTGAAGCCTGTTGTTTGACAAAAAACCCTCTCTTACTGGTGTAAGAAAGGGTTTAAATATGGTATAAAATGCTGCTCTTGCGAGCCTTGTTTTATGCTTTTTTTGCGTAACGCTTGTTGAATTTATCAATACGACCAGCGGTGTCAACTAACATGTTCTTACCTGTGTAAAAAGGATGTGAAGTGTTTGAAATCTCCAATTTAATAACTGGATACTCATTACCGTCTTCGAATTGAATAGTTTCTCTTGTATTAGCAGCAGATTTTCCTAAAAAAGAAGTTCCGTTACTCATGTCTTTAAAAACTACGAAGCGATATGCTTCTGGATGGATACCTTGTTTCATTATTTATGATTTTTAAGGATGCACGGTTTTTGCCGTACAATTTATATAATAGGTTGCAAATTTAGGTAAAATCAAGGGTTTAGCCAAATTTTAGCGGCTAAAAAGGCCTAACGCCAATTACTTCAT
>CAJATB010000296.1 GCA_903944755.1 uncultured Bacteroidota bacterium | reverse complement strand
CCCTGGGACTTTGGGTTGCAACTTTACCTTAAACCTATGATTAAAAAGTATAAAAAGATGCAACCACAAATAATGTCTACTTAACGAGAATAGGCGTGGTTTTTAAACAAAAAAGAGGTCACTTAGACCTCTTTTCTTTAATTGCTCCCCTTACAGACGAAAGATGCAACTATAATGCGATGATTGAGTATGTAATTATCAGGAAATTAAAGGGTTAGATTTCCTTGTATTTTTGAGGGGATAAAATCCAAATGACCTGAAATAATAGTGCACCAATGAAAGTCCATAAAATATCATTCCAGTCAAATCTTAGCTTACCTGACATTTGAGCAAATTCCCATCCAACTAATCCTATGACCGAAATTACAACAAATGTTTTTCAATCATTTCCTCAAAACTCAAACCGGAATCATTGAAATAAATATTGGTATGAAACTTTTCCAGATAGGCAAGCAAACGAATTAATTCTTTTTTTTCGGTTTCGGATAGGTTTCCTGATTTTAATTTTAGATCTGACACCGATTGCTGAAAGAAATTTTCCCTTGTACGTTTTCCTTTGGCAGTAAGTTTTACCCTGCGTACTCTTTTATCCTGCTTGTCTGTTACTTCTTCAATAAGTCCTGCATCAATCATCCTTTTCATCATCTGAGTACCAGTGTTTATTTCTGTAATGGTATCGGCATACACTTTGGTTTTGGACGGAGTACCAATTTTATTAATTGAGATAAGAAAAAAATATTCATCCATTGAAGTAAGTCCATTCGCTTGTAAAGTTTCCTTGGCATACCAGCGAAACATCTTACTAAGCCGATGCGTAAGCCAAACAAGCATTCTGTTGTCATCACCCGTATTGGCAACACCGGCAGGGTGGGCATTTAGCCTTCTGTTTAGCCAAACGCTGAATGCTGAGACATTATCGCTGCCAGTTTCGTTATGAAACTCAGCAAAGAGGTTCACTACTTCTATTACTTTTTTCCCATCCACAATCAAAATTACTTTATGAACTGCAAAAATACATTACTTTTATTACAAAGTATTTTATTTATTTTTACTTTTTAATTAAACCTTTAAACTCTATACCTGTCTATTGTAAAAACCATTCAAAATGAAAAAAACAATGATTGTACTGCTTTTGCCATGTCTTCTTTGCTGCAAAAAAAAATTAACCAATACAATCGGTATGAACCTAGCACCAACCATCATTTCTTTTACTCCCACAACAGCCGCCACAGGAACAACAGTAACGATAACCGGTACAAATTTTGCCGGAACAACAGCCGTAAGTTTTGGCGGCACAGCTGCATCGTCATTTACAGTGGTAAATGCAACTACAATTACGGCAGTAGTCGGGGCAGGTGCATCGGGCAGTGTAAGTGTTACTTCAACCAACGGTACTGCTACTTTACCTGGCTTTACTTATACCTCCACTCCTGCTGCAACTGGCATTGCTTTTGGCATTGGCGGGGCAGCCGGTAATGATTATGGGAAAGATATTGCAGTAGATGCATCGGGGAATATGGTATTGGCTTCCTATTTCTATGGCACAGTGGATTTTGATCCGGCAATTGGAATTAATAACCGAGTATCTGTTGGTGCTGCTGATGTGGGCATCAGCAAATACAATTCAACTGGTCAGTTGCAATGGGCTGTTAGTTTTGGCAGCACCGGAGTAGATATACCACATAGCGTTACCACAGATGCATCCGGCAATATTTATGTTGCTGGCTATTATTCAGGTACCTGCGACTTTGATCCAGGTCCGGGAAATACCACTATTACCGGAACAGGCGGTACCGGCGAAGCGGCAAGAGATGGGTTCGTTGCAAAATTTAATGCAAATGGAATTTTTCAATGGGTAAAAACTTATGCTAATGTTGGTACAGAAGAAAATTGTTTTGGTTTGGATGCTGATGATGCAGGAAGCGTTTATGTTACCGGTGTTTTTCAGGGTACAGTTTCTTTTGATAGTTATACTTTAACCAGTAATGGTGTTCAGGATATTGTATTAGCAAAACTGAATGCCACAAATGGCAATACGATTTGGGCATACGGTTTAGGCAGTGCCGGACAGGATGAAGGCTCTGCAGTAGAGATTGACAAAACAGGGAATATTATATTCACCGGTTATTTTTCGCAATCATTTGATGCCGACCCTTCAGCAAATACTTCAAATTTAACCAGTGCAGGAAGTTTTGATACGTATTTTATTAAGTTCAATGCCGCAGGTAATTTATTGGGGGCTTATAAATTTGGCGGAAGTGGTGCGGATATAGTAGCACCCGGTGGCATTGCCATTGACAACGGCAATAATATTTATATCTGCGGGAACTTTACAGGCACCTCCAATTTTGGTGGTGCCACAAAAACAAGTAATGGAGGGCAGGATTTCTTTGTTGCAAAATTTAATAATAATGGTGCCTATCAATCATATATCAGTGCCGGTGGAATAAATGGCGACCAATGTCATAGGCTGGCTGTTGATGTATCTGGTAATATCTATATCACAGGATGGTTTAGAAGTACAACAGATTTTGGCAATAGTAAAATATTAACTGCCTTAGCTTCCGGGGGAGGGCATGATATTTATTTTGCTAAATATTCGGCAACTGGTGTTTGCCAATGGGTACACAGGGCTGGTGGTTCTGTAAGTGGTGCTGACGAATTAAGCCTTGGAACTACTGTTGATTTTCTTGGTTCTGATAAAATTGTATTCGGAGGAAGATTTCAAGGCAGTGATGATTTTGATCCTGACCCAACTAGCACAAAAACACTTAGCAGCAATGGTATGGGAGATATTTGGTTAGGCATTTATAATACATCAAATGGATATCTTTTTAAATAAAAAAAATAAAACAACTTATTATGAAAAATTAGTTTAAGAAGGGTTGCATTTCAGAACTTGAACTAAGAAATGACAAAAACCTCACGCAAAACCTCACGCAAACCTCACGCAGAAACAACAAATGACCCACGATTTAACGTAAGTCCTTGATTTTAATGTAGCGAGACCGGGATTTGAACCCGGGACCT
>CAJATB010000295.1 GCA_903944755.1 uncultured Bacteroidota bacterium | reverse complement strand
CCCAACATGATTTTTTACAAAGGAAATTGAATAGGTATATTGAACTAATGGAAATTGAACCCTGGAGAACCTATAAACCCGAAGATTTTTTCCAATTGATTGACAAAAAAATAAATGACCGTTTAAGCCTTTAATTGGTGTCGCTTAAGCCTCTAGTGCGAGCAACTAATAAAGGTAACTAGTACACTAAATCCTCGTAAGCAGCCTGTAATTCCCTGTAAGCATGGTCGTCTTTTGCCAATTTAGTAGCGGCCATCCCTTTTTCATACCAGCTTATTGCCTGCTCACGTTCTTCCAGTTTTTCGAGACATTTTGCCAAATGATAGTAGGATCCTATATAATCGGGTGATTCTGTGAGTATTTCAAGGAACAAATCTCTTGCCTTTATCTCCTCCCCTAGTTTTCTGTATTCCAATGCCAAAGCATGTCTTAAAAAGTTATCCTTAGGCTGTTGATTTAAAAATTCAATAATTCTTTCAATTCGTTGCATCTTAACTTATTTTTGCGCAATAGATGGTCAAAAACTATCCTATATTTGCTTTAGTTGCATAAACAACTAATAATTTAATTAATAAAAATTCGAAATAATGAAGATCTTAGTTTGCATCAGTAAGACACCCGACACCACTGCTAAAATTGCTTTTGTCGAAGGTAATACAAAGTTTGATGAAAATGGAGTGCAGTGGATTATCAACCCCTACGACGAATGGTATTCTTTGGTAAAAGCTATAGAATTAAAAGAAAAGGACCCAACGACTATTATACATTTAGTTACGGTTGGCGGTGCAGACACAGAACCAATTATCAGAAAGGCCCTAGCACTGGGTGGCGACGAAGCCATTAGAGTGAATAGTATAAGTAACGATTCTTTTTCTGTTGCAGCATCCATTGCACAAGTTGCAAAGGAAGGTGCCTATGATTTAATTTTCACTGGAAAGGAAACCATCGATTATAATAGTTCATGCATAGGTTCCATGGTATCGGCCATGTTAGATTTACCATTTGTTTCTTTAGCAACCCATTTGGAATTAAATGGTACAACTGCTACTTTAAAAAGAGAAATTGAAGGTGGAGAAGAAACTTGTGAAGCAATTTTACCAATAGTAGTAAGCTGTCAGAAAGGAATGGCAGAACAACGTATCCCTAATATGAGGGGTATTATGGCTGCAAGAACAAAACCTTTAAAAGTTATTGAACCTACTTCAATTGCTGCTACTACCACTATTAAAACCTTTGAATTACCCCTAGCAAAAACTGGTGTTAAACTTATTGATGCCGACAAAATGGATGAACTAGTTAAGTTATTAAAAGAAGAAGCAAAAGTTATTTAATGACGCCCAAAGACAAAAAATATTTTTATGGTATTAATATATATTGATCAAGCCGATCAGCAAATCAAAAAATCTACCCAAGAGGCCCTTTCTTATGGTGCTGCTATTGCAAAACAATTAGGCACAACAGCAGAAGCCCTTTTACTTGGAAATGTATCCGATAATTTAACTGCGTTAGGAAATTATGGTGTAACTAAAGTGCATCATATTAATAATGTACAATTAAATACATTTGACGCAAAAGTAAATGCAACAGTGGTTGCCCATGCTGTAAAAAAACTAAATGCAACAGTAGTTGTATTTGCACACAATATAAACGGCAAAGCATTAGCACCCGCCGTGGCTGTAAAATTAGAAGCTGGCATTGTAACAGGTGCTAGTAGCTTACCTGATACTACAAATGGTTTTGTGGTTACAAAAACAGTTTTTTCTGGAAAAGCTTTTGCAGCAATTCAAATAGAAACTCCAATTAAAGTGATTTCATTAAATCAAAACAGTTTCGGGATCCATGCACAAGAAACTACAGCGATAGTTGAAATATTAGACATTCCTGTTCCAGCCCCATCAATAAAAATAACTTCGGTTGACAAAATTGTAGGTGAAATCCCTTTGACTGAAGCTACTTTGGTTGTAAGCGGTGGACGCGGATTAAAAGGACCTGAAAACTGGGGAATATTACTGGATTTAGCTAAGTCATTAGGCGCATCAACTGCATGTAGCCGCCCTGTGTCTGATGCCGATTGGAGACCACACCATGAGCATGTTGGGCAAACAGGTATTCAAATTGCCCCAAATTTATATATCGCTATAGGTATTTCGGGAGCTATTCAACATTTGGCTGGGGTTAATAGAAGTAAGACTATTGTGGTCATAAACAAAGACCCTGAAGCGCCCTTTTTTAAAGCTGCCGACTATGGGGTAGTTGGTGATGCCTTTGAAATAGTTCCAGCTTTAACTGCTGCAATTCTAAAATCTAAGGCTAGTGCATAGCAGAAATTATTTAACTTTGAGTTAGTTAATTGAATATGCAGAAAATTGAATTAGAAATAGTAGCATTATCGCACAGCGTCACTCAGTCAAACTCCTATGCAGTTATATTAGGTGAAGTAAATGGTGTGCGTAGGTTGCCAATAGTAATTGGAGGTTTTGAAGCACAAGCTATTGCTGTGGCTTTGGAAAACATGCATCCTTCTAGGCCATTAACGCACGACCTCATGAAAAATTTCATGACCGCATTTGATATCAAATTACAAGAAGTATATATCTGCGATTTGCAAGAAGGCATTTTCTATTCAAAATTAGTTTGCTACACGGCAAATGACACCATTGAAATTGATAGCAGAACTAGTGATGCCTTGGCTTTAGCTGTTCGCTTTGGTTGCCCTATTTACGTACACGCACCTATTTTAGACCAAGCAGGTTTGGCAAACGAGACAGGAGAAAAAATTGCTGCTCCTATTGCAAATAAACCAGCAGCTACTTCTGCAACAAATTTATCAAGTCTTTCCGTACAAGAATTGAACAACTTATTAGCAGAAGTGTTAGAACAAGAGGATTATATACGCGCAATTGACATAAGAGATGAAATCAACAAAAGAAACGCGTAAAGCACTCAATAAGCATGATTCAATTTCCCAATTGTAAAATAAATCTAGGCTTATCCATTATAGCCAAAAGAAACGACGGATACCATGAATTAGAAACGGTGTTCTACCCCGTTGGCCTGAAAGACGTAGTCGAGGTTATTCGAGCAAGTGACCCAAATGCACCTGTTCAATTTACAAGCACTGGTATTGAAGTTCCTGGCGAAATACCAAACAACCTTTGTGTTAAAGCATACAACTTATTAAAAGCAGCTTATCCAACACTGCCCCCAGTTAAAATACATTTACATAAGCATATCCCAATGGGCGCAGGTTTAGGTGGTGGTTCAAGTGATGCTACTGCCGTATTAAAGCTGCTAAACCAAGTTTTTAATTTATCCTTAACGCAAACACAACTAATTAATTTCGCAGCACAACTAGGAAGTGATTGTCCCTTTTTTGTATTTGATACACCATGTTACGCAACAGGGAGAGGAGAAATATTAAAACCAATTCAGGTAGACCTATCAAATTATTCAATTGCACTAATTCACCCAGGGGTTCATATAAGTACTTCTTGGGCATTTCAACAATTAGCACCACATAAAAAAGAAAAACCAATCGCGACAATAATTGCTCAAGACATTAGAACTTGGAAACAAGAATTAGTCAATGACTTTGAAGCGCCTATTTTTTTAGCACATCCCTATTTAGCGGAAATAAAACAAATGCTTTATAACGAAGGTGCTATATATGCTAGCATGAGCGGTTCTGGAAGTTCCTTGTTTGGTATTTTTCCAAAAGGCCATGTGTTTTCAAACCAACAGCTCTCCGATAAATTTAGCATCGATTGGATTTAATATATTTCCAATGAACTTGCCAATGCGAACGTTAGTTATTTAATATTATCTAACATTACTAACACTATATTAGTGATTGTCTAATTATGTGTAAAATCATTGAACATCCTCTTCTAAAAACGCTTATTTTTTCGTAATTTCCCATTAATCGGCTATTTCTGCAAGCACTATTTAATTTAATGAAGGAAATGATACAAAATCAGCAACAGGGCTTATACAATCCAGCATTCGAACACGACGCCTGTGGGATAGGATTTGTAGCCCATATTAAAGGAATAAAGTCACATCAAAATATAGGTGATGCTTTAACTATTCTGGAAAACATGGAACACCGTGGCGCAAGCGGTAGTGAACATAATACAGGTGACGGAGCTGGTATCATGATTCAAATACCACATGAATTTTTCTTTAGCGAATTATTGAAACAAGGTATTCACTTACCCAATATAAATGAATACGGTGTAGGCTTTTCTTTCTTTCCTTCTGAAAAAGGAGTAGCAGAAGAATGTAAAGAAATTTTTGAACGTGCAGCCGAAAAATTAGGCATTGAAATTATAGGCTACCGAAAAGTCCCTGTAAACAAAACAACTATTGGCGAAACAGCTTTGTCGGTAGAACCAATTATGGAGCAAGTTTTTTTAAGAAAACCTGACCAAATAAATGATCAAGAAGAATTTGAACGTAAATTATTTATTTTAAAAAATTACGCATCGCATACAATAAATAACACGATTAAAAAAGAGGCAATTGGTTTTTATATGACTTCCCTTTCGCAAAATATTATTATTTATAAGGGGCAATTAACCAGTCATCAAGTAAGGGAATACTTTCCCGACCTGAGTGATAAAAAAGTGGTTTCCGCATTTGGATTAGTACATTCCCGTTTTGCTACAAATACTTTCCCTTCTTGGAAACTAGCACAGCCATTTCGCTATATCGCACACAATGGCGAGATTAATACTTTACAAGGAAATTTGAATTGGTTAAGGTCAAATGAGAACAGTTTATTATCTCCTTATTTTTCGAAAGAAGAATTAGATATGATCTTACCAATTGTAGCAACTGGGCAATCTGATTCTGCATGCTTGGACAACGTAATAGAACTACTAACCCTATCGGGACGTTCCTTGCCACATGTAATGATGATGCTTATCCCTGAAGCCTGGGATGGCAATGAATTAATGGACCCAATAAAAAAAGCATTTTACGAATACCATGCAGCAATGATGGAACCATGGGATGGCCCAGCTTCTATTTCATTTACAAATGGAAAAATTATTGGCGCAACATTAGACAGAAATGGCTTACGCCCTTCGCGTTATTGCGTAACAACCGACGACAGGGTTATTATGGCTTCTGAAACTGGCGCACTGCCAATTGACCCAGCGACCATTATTGAAAAAGGCCGTTTACAACCTGGGAAAATGTTCGTGGTTGATATGGAAGCAGGACGCATAATTAGCGACGAAGAATTAAAGCAAACTATTTGTAGCCAACAACCTTATGGAGACTGGTTAAATAAATATAAAATTCGTTTAGAAGAATTGCCCGCACCTAGGATTCAGTTCACCCATTTAGAACACGATCAGATTTTCAAATACCAAAAAGCATTTGGATACACCAAAGAGGACCTTGAGTATATTATTACTCCAATGGCCTTAGAGGGAAAAGAACCTATTGGGTCAATGGGAACAGACACACCACTCGCTATATTAAGCGACCAACCACAACATATTACAAGTTATTTTAAACAACTATTTGCACAAGTAACCAACCCTCCTATTGATCCAATCCGAGAAAGAATGGTGATGTCCTTGAGTACTTTTGTAGGAAGTCAAGGCAATTTATTAATTGAGGACCCGATGGCTACGCATTGTGTTGCATTAAAACATCCTATTTTAGGCAACCATGAATTAGAAAAAATTAGAAGTATTGACACTGGTGTTTTTCAAGCGAAAACATTACAATGCTATTTCAGAGCCGACGGGGCAGCGGGTTCATTAAAACGCGGATTAGACAGGCTTTGCAGGTATGCAGTAGATGCGGTGGAAGACGGTTTTGAAGTAATTGTTTTAACCGATCGTTCTATAGATTCTGAGCATGCAGCTATCCCTTCCTTATTAGCTTGCTCTTCGGTGCACCACCATTTAATAAGAAAAGGCCTGAGAGGAAAGGTAGGTATCATTGTTGAAGCAGGAGATGTTTGGGAAGTGCATCATTATGCGTGTTTAATAGGGTTTGGCGCAACTGCTATTAACCCCTACTTAGCATTGTCTTCTATCCGCGATATGAAATTGAATAATTTAATTAAAACAGATTATGAAATTGATAAGTTAAAGAAGAATTATATAAAAGCAGTGAATGAAGGATTGTATAAGGTTTTTTCAAAAATGGGAATTTCTACTTTACAATCCTATCAGGGTGCACAAATATTTGAGATAATTGGCATTAATAAAGAAGTAGTTAATCGACATTTCACGGGTGCTACTTCAAGAATTGATGGAATGGGTTTAGATGAAATTGCAAGAGAAATATTCGCCAAACACGAATTGGCATTTGCAAAAAAATCTTCTCCTGTTGACCGCTTAATGGTAGGCGGAGTTTACCAATGGAAACGACGTGGAGAATTCCACTTATTTAATCCGCAAACCATTCACTTATTACAACATGCAACAAGCAATGCCGATTACGCAAGTTTTAAAAAATATTCAAAGTTAGTAAACGACCAAACAGAAAAAGCTTGCACACTGCGAAGTTTATTTGAATTTAAACCAACTCGTCCTTCTATCTCAATTGATGAAGTCGAACCCGCAAGTGCTATTTATAAACGCTTTGCTACGGGCGCTATGTCTTTTGGTTCTATTTCCTGGGAAGCGCATACAACTTTAGCCATCGCAATGAACCGTTTGGGTGGCAAAAGCAACACAGGCGAAGGTGGTGAGGATCCAATTCGTTTTACAAAATTAGCAAATGGAGATTCTATGCGGAGTGCTATTAAACAAGTAGCAAGCGCTCGCTTTGGGGTTACTAGTCAATATTTAACCGAAGCCGATGAGATACAAATAAAAATGGCACAAGGTGCAAAACCTGGAGAAGGAGGACAATTGCCTGGCGATAAAGTGGATGAATGGATTGGAAAAACAAGACACTCTACTCCTGGCGTAGGACTAATATCTCCCCCACCACATCACGACATTTATTCTATCGAGGATTTATCACAATTAATTTTCGACTTAAAAAATGCAAACCGTGCAGCACGTATCAATGTTAAGTTGGTATCCAAAGCTGGCGTAGGTACCATTGCTGCAGGTGTTACAAAAGCGAAAGCCGATGTAGTTTTAATTGCAGGCTTTGATGGTGGCACAGGTGCTTCTCCTTTAAGTTCTATAAAACATACTGGCTTACCATGGGAATTAGGTTTGGCTGAAACGCATCAAACTTTAGTAAAAAATAAATTAAGGAGCCGTGTAGTGGTACAAGCCGATGGTCAAATGAAAACAGGCCGTGACATTGCCATTGCTGCATTATTAGGTGCAGAAGAATGGGGCGTTGCCACTGCTGCTTTAATTGTAGAAGGTTGTATAATGATGCGTAAGTGTCATATGAATACTTGCCCAGTAGGTGTGGCTACACAAGATCCTGAACTGCGTAAACGATTCAAAGGTGACCCAGACCATGTGGTTCGTTTCTTTGAATATATGACCCAAGAATTACGTGAAATTATGGCAGAATTGGGTTTTAAAACAGTGAATGAAATGGTGGGACAAGTTGATGCATTAGGTATGCGGGAGAATATCCAACATTGGAAATATAAAAATTTAGATTTAAGTGCTGTATTATATAAAGAACCAGCTGACGAAAATGTTGGTTTGTACTGTACCGAAACGCAGGATCATGGCTTAGCAGCTGTATTGGATTGGAAATTATTAGCAGCTGCAAAACCTGCCATTGATAATAAACAAAAAGTTACGGCCTCTTTTAATATCAGAAATATTGATAGGACAGTGGGCACAATTGTCTCCAATGAAATTACAAAAATTTATAAAGAAGCGGGTTTGCCTGACGACACTATTCACTTTAAATTTACTGGAACAGCAGGGCAGAGTTTTGCAGCATTCAATACAAAAGGAGTTACTTTAGAATTAGAAGGAGATGCAAATGATTATTTTGGAAAAGGATTAAGTGGTGCACAATTAATTGTTTACCCCGACAAGAAAGCTATTTTTATTGCAGAACAAAATATACTTATTGGTAACGTTGCGTTCTACGGTGCAACTAGTGGGACCGCTTATATACGAGGAAAAGCCGGAGAACGTTTTGCAGTAAGAAACTCAGGGGCAACCGTTGTGGTAGAAGGTATTGGAGACCATGGTTGTGAATACATGACAGGTGGGACCGCTTTAATACTTGGACCAACGGGTCGAAATTTTGCGGCGGGCATGAGTGGCGGTATTGCTTATGTATATAACGTAGAAAATGATTTTGATAGTTTATGTAACAAGGAAATGGTGGACTTGGACCCTATTAGTCCCGTGGACATTTCGATATTAAAAACATTAATGCAAGCTCATTTACAAAAAACAGAAAGCGCAGTAGCTAAATTTATTTTAGCCGACTTCGACAATCAATTAAAATATTTTATTAAAGTATTCCCTCGTGACTATAAAAAAGCATTACAACAAAAAAATGCAAAAGCCGAAGCAGTAAAATAATTGACACATCCTTTTGAATAAAACTATATGGGCAAGCCAACCGGATTTAAAGAATTTAACAGAGCACTTCCTTCTAAGCTATCGGTAGCTGAAAGAAAGCAAAATTATAAAGAGTTCGTCTCTTTACTACCCGATGAAACATTAAATGAACAATCGGCACGTTGCATGAATTGTGGTGTTCCCTTTTGTCATAGCGGTTGTCCTTTGGGAAATATTATACCCGAATTTAACGAGGCAGTATATCAAAAGGAATGGAAAGAAGCTTATGAAATTTTAATTTCAACAAATAATTTTCCAGAGTTTACAGGGCGAATTTGCCCAGCACCCTGTGAGAGTGCCTGTGTATTGGGAATAAACCAACCTGCAGTAACGATTGAAGAAATTGAAAAACACATCATAGAAATTGCATTCAACAAAGGTTTTGTAAAAGCACGTAAACCAAATGTAAGAACAGGGAAAAAAGTGGCCGTGATAGGATCTGGCCCTTCTGGATTAGCCGCAGCTGCACAGTTAAACTATGCAGGCCATGAAGTCATTGTGTATGAACGTGACCCAAAGCCAGGAGGATTATTACGTTTTGGTATTCCAGATTTTAAATTAGAAAAAAACGTCGTAGAACGCCGAATTGCGTTGTTAGAAGAAGAAGGTATACACTTTGTTTGTAATGCAAATGTGGGCGAGAATATTCGCGTGAATGACATTCTACGAGACAACCATGCAATTGTATTGGCTGGAGGTTCTACAATTCCTAGAGATTTGCCAATCCCTGGTCGTGACTTAAAAGGAGTGCATTATGCGATGGATTTTTTAAAGCAACAAAACAAAAGAGTAAGCAACTTACCAATTGAAGAAAACGAATTAAATGCAAGTGCTAAAAATGTAGTTGTAATTGGAGGAGGTGATACAGGAAGCGATTGTGTAGGTACTTCAAACAGGCAAGGGGCAAAACTAGTCACACAATTTGAATTAATGCCAAAGCCACCCGAAACAAGGGCCACTTATATGCCTTGGCCAACTTACCCTATGTTATTAAAAACAACAACCTCACATGAAGAAGGTGCCGAAAGGATTTGGGGTGTTGCAACAAAAGCATTTATTGGAGACGAATTTGGGCATTTAAAAGCTTTACAAATTGTAGACCTAGAATGGACTAGCTCCCTGGATGGTCGCCCTTCAAAATTTACTGAAAAAGAAGGTAGTATTAGGGAAATCCCCTGTGAACTAGCACTTTTAGCAATGGGCTTTATGCATCCACAAAAAACAGGCCTCCTAGAAGAACTTGGAATTGAGCTAGACGACAGAGGGAATGTAAAAGCTACAGAACAAGCTTTTCAGACAAATGTGGCAAAAGTATTTACAGCAGGCGACATGCGCCGTGGCCAGTCCTTAGTAGTTTGGGCCATAAGCGAAGGGCGAGAATGCGCAAGAAAAGTTGATATCTTCTTAACCGGATCGTCCTTACTAGAATCTAAGGATGCAAGTTTGCTTGCCGAAAATATATAATATAATTACATATAACGATTTAAT
>CAJATB010000294.1 GCA_903944755.1 uncultured Bacteroidota bacterium | reverse complement strand
TAAACAATCAAAATAATTTTCTAAAAGCGAAAGTGAACTTTAAGGCAGCACAATACGAATACGTTTTCAGAATTAAATTATTGGAATTTTACAAAGGAGAAGCATTGTCATTATAAATTAATAGGTAGTTGATTATTAAAGAGATTTAAAATAAATAAAAATGAATAAGAAGTTAATTTGGATACTTGTTGGATTAGCAGCAGTTGTTATACTGTTAGTAGGTCTAAAAAAAGCAGGTGTAATTGGAAAAGAAAAAGGCGAAGAAGTGACTACTGAAAAAGTACAATTAAGAACAATCACTGAGTCAGTAAACGCAAGCGGTAAAGTTTACCCAGAAATAGAAGTAAAAGTAAGTCCAGATATTTCGGGCGAAATTGTAAACCTTTTTGTTGCAGAAGGAGACAAAGTAACTAAAGGGCAAATATTGGCAAAAATATACGCTGATATTTATTCTTCACAAAGGGACCAGGTTACAGCAAGCGTGAATCAGGTAAAAGCGCAATACGAAAATGTGAAAGCAAACTTAAGCGGTTTAAAAACTGCTTATGAAAATACAAAAGCAACCAACGAACGTTATAAAAAGTTATTCGCTGACAAAATTGTATCAAGAGCCGAGTTTGAACAAACTGAACAAGCATTTAGGTCGGCGGAGTCGGGTTATTTTGGCGCTCAAGAATCAATTAAAAGTAGTGCAGCTCAAATTCAGGGTGTGAAAGCGCAATTGGCAAGGGCTGAAAAGGATTTGGCTAGAACAACCATAGTTTCACCAATGGATGGTATTGTGAGTTTAATGAATGTTAAAAAAGGAGAAAGAGTGGTAGGTACAGCTCAAATGGCTGGTACAGAAATGATGCGCGTTGCCGATATGAAAAGTATTGAAGTGAGAGTAGATGTTGGCGAAAATGACATAACAAAAGTTAAAATAGGAGATACCGCATTAGTTGAAGTAGATGCTTATAACAATAGAAAATTTAAAGGCATTGTATATAAAATAGCAAACCCTGTAACATCGGCTACTTCTGGTATTGCTAGTTCATCTGAAGTGGCTAACTATAAAGTACATATTCGTTTGTTCCCTGATAGTTATACTGACTTGCTTAAAGAAAACGCAATTTTCCCTTTCAGACCTGGTATGACAGCGAGTGCTGACATTCAAACAAAGTCAAAAATGAATGTGGTTACTGTTCCTTTAAATGCGGTTACTACCAGAGATAAAGAAGGTAAAGGCAAGGATACAAAAGCGACTGCAAAGCCATCAGTAAATGATGCCAATGCTGCGGCTGCAAAAGACGATGATGTAGTGGAAGTGGTGTTTGTTTTGCAAAAAGACAATAAAGTGAAAATGGTTAAAGTAAAAACAGACATTCAAGACCTAAACTATATTGAAATTGCAGGTGTGAAAGTTGGTGATGAAGTTATTACAGGCCCTTATTCAACGGTAAGCAAAACGCTTAAAAATGGCAGTTTGGTTAAGGTCACTACAAAGGATAAGTTATTTGAAGAAAAGAACTAAAACGGCTTATAAGTATACCTAAAAGGGGCACATTTAAAAAATGTGCCCCTTTTTTTATGAGTTTCGTATTTTTGTGAAAATGCGCCATATGAGAATAGGAATAATAGGGAGTGGAAGCTGGGCAACCGCTATTGCAAAAATTGTTACCGATAACGGTCATGATATTTTTTGGTGGGTAAGG
>CAJATB010000293.1 GCA_903944755.1 uncultured Bacteroidota bacterium | reverse complement strand
GTAATAATCCGCTTAATAGAATTACTTAACGCGTTCCACGTATTCTCCGTTCTTAGTGTTAATCTTGATTTTCTCACCTTCATTCACAAATAACGGAACCATTACGGTAGCACCTGATTCCAAAGTAGCTGCTTTCAAAGCACGTGTTGCAGTATCACCTTTAACCCCATTTTCGCAATAAGTAATTAAAACGTCAATTTTTTCTGGCAACTCCGCACCAATTGGCAATTCGGTTTCTGTATTCATAAATACAAATACTTCAGCGCCTTCAATTAAATACTGAGGGGCGTCGATCATTTCTTCTGCCATAACAATTTGCTCAAATGTCTCATTATTCATAAGGTTATAACCGCTGTCATCCTTATATAAGAACTGAAAAGTCTTCTTTTCAACACGAACAGGATAAATGGTTTCTCCACTATTCCATGTCTTTTCAATAGACCTTTTGTTATCAACCCCTTTAAGCTTAGCCCAAATTTTAGCAGCTGCGCGTGCTGTTTTGTTCTCTCCAAACTCCACTACAGAGTATAAATTATTATCCAATTTTAAAATCATCCCGCGACTGATGTCTGATGTTGTTGCCATAAATTTAATTTTTGTTTGTCTTTCCGAGCGACAAAAGTACTACTTGCAAGTCATTTATAAAAAAACATGGAATTTTTGTTAAGAAATAAGGGTAAAAAAAGCGGGTTTAGCCTATTTTTGCGGCACAAATAACAAATTCAGTCCCAATGTCAGTATTAGTTAACAAGAACTCGAAGATAATTGTACAGGGTTTTACCGGTACAGAAGGTAGTTTCCATGCAAGCCAAATGATAGAATATGGCACTCAATTAGTAGGTGGAGTAACTCCAGGTAAAGGTGGTTCAACACATTTAGATAGACCCGTTTTTAATACCGTTGCAGATGCTGTAAAAAATACAGGTGCTAATGTGAGTATTATTTTCGTACCTCCTGCATTTGCAGCTGATGCAATTATGGAAGCAGCTGAAGCTGGCATTGCTTTAGTAGTTTGTATTACAGAAGGAATCCCTGTTCAGGATATGGTTAAAGTGAAAAACTTTTTAGTAGGAAAAGATACAAGATTAATAGGACCCAATTGCCCAGGGGTAATTACAGCAGAAGAAGCAAAAGTAGGCATCATGCCTGGCTTTATTTTCAAAAAAGGCACTATTGGAATTGTTTCAAAAAGTGGCACCTTAACTTACGAAGCTGCTGACCAAGTTGTAAAAGCAGGTTTAGGGATAACAACAGCAATTGGAATTGGTGGTGATCCTATCATTGGAACAACTACTAAAGAAGCTGTTGAATTATTAATGAACGATCCTGAAACTGAAGGTATCATTATGATTGGCGAAATTGGAGGTAGTATGGAAGCAGATGCCGCTAATTGGATTAAAGACAACTTAAGAAAACCTGTTGTAGGATTTATCGCAGGTCAAACAGCGCCTCCAGGACGCCGTATGGGTCACGCTGGTGCTATTATTGGTGGCGCAGACGATACTGCTGAAGCTAAAATGAAAATTATGGCTGCATGTGGTATTCACGTTTGTGCTAGCCCTGCTGATATTGGTAAAACAATGGCTGCAGCATTGAAAAAATAAATAGTTCAAAACACTTTTATAGCAATCCCTTATTATGAAAATAGTAAGGGATTTTTTATTGTAAATTCGTGCTATGAAATGTGCAACCTTATTTTTCTGCTTTTATTTTATGAGTTTTTTTGTGATTGCTCAAACAACAAAATTAAGTATTCACGCTACCCCTCCTATAATATTAAAAGCGGGGGAAGCGCATACCCTTAAGGTTAGCGTGTCTCATAATTTCAAAACAGAACAAACAGGCAACTTAATACTCTCTTTGTTAAATAATAAAACGCAGCAATCGGTGGATGGCTGGTTTTTGAATGTATTCCCTTTTCAATACTTTACTACCATTGCAGGCACTGCTTTCGACGCCGAATTTCCTTTTACAGTTCCTGACGCTTTCGATGGAAAATTTGATATACTGCTAATAGCCGAAGTGGATAAAATAAAAGATAGTATTCGATTTACTGTCCCTACAAGAAAAAAATAATTCCGTTTGCAAGAAAAAGTAAAATATTTAATTGTTGGCCAAGGCCTAGTAGGCACCTGGATGAGTTACTTCTTGCAGCAGCGACAGCTTTCTTTTAAAATCATAAACGATACTTCTATTCAAGCTGCCACGAGCGTAGCGAGTGGTGTAATTAACCCGGTAACGGGAAGAAGAATTGTGCAAACCTGGATGATAGATTCTATTCTGCCCTTTGCAGTGAAAGCTTACACAGCATTAGGTGAATTACTTGGTACTGAAATTATTAAAAAAGCGCCGGCAATTCTTTTACACCCTTCGGAACAAATGAAAGAAAGCTTTGAGTATCGTTTAACGCATGATAATGTATACTTATTCAAAAATAATCCCGAAATAGTACATTCCTTTTTTAATACTCCTTATGGAACGGGCGCAATAGATGAATGCTATTGGATTGATTTGAATAAAATGTTGTCCGCTTCCCGCTTGGCGTTAGAAAATAAAGGAAACTATATTGAATCCAACTTTGAAATAAGTGATTTAACATTCATTGAAAATGGAGTAAGTTGGAAAAACATACAAGCAGATTATTTAATTTTTTGTGACGGGATTCACTCAATGCATAATAACTATTTTAATAAACTTCCTTTTGCTCCGAATAAAGGAGAAGCATTAATCATTAAAGTACCAGGATTGCCTACAAATCATATTTACAAATCGAATATTTCTATAATTCCATGGGAGGACGATTTATTTTGGGTAGGATCAAGTTATGAGTGGAGTTTTGACAACATAGCGCCTACACAGGAATTTAGGGAAAAAATAAAAGAGACTTTAGGTATGTGTTTAAAACTCCCCTTTGAAATTGTTGACCACCTTGTTGGCGTGAGGCCCGCAAATAGAGACCGCAGGCCCTTTGTGGGCATGCATCCCTCCTACCCACAACTTGGTATTTGCAATGGCATGGGTACCAAGGGCTGCTCCCTAGCACCCTATTTTACTAGCCAATTAATTGACCACCTTGAATTGGGATTACCCATAGCACCTGAAGCAACTATTAATAGGTTTCAAAGCCTATTGCAATCCTAATAAATATAAATTATTTTTAAGCCCTATTTCAATTAATAATTTTAATAATAAAGAAACTAACTAACATGTCTAGCCAAAAAACAAACTACTATCATATCCCCCTTGCATATAGAAGAATGGAGAACTTACATATCGTGTTTTGGTTATTTAAAGATATTGCATGGTGTATGTTTTGGAAACCATTAGGCATTGCCATGATAATTCCAACACTACTGATTTCTATTATAATTTCATGGAGAACTAGAAAAGTTGTTTCAGAATTATGTCATAATTTAGCAATTACTGTATGGATTACTGCTAACTCCTTTTGGATGTGCACTGAGTTTTTCGGTGTTGACCATATCCTAATTTATCAAACATACAGTGTTAAACACTTAGCGGTAATCCCTTCTTTTATAGGTGTATTAATTCTTGCTTATTATTAT
>CAJATB010000292.1 GCA_903944755.1 uncultured Bacteroidota bacterium | reverse complement strand
TAAAGAGATACTTAAACGAAAAGCAGGCTTGATTGCTGCTAAATCCCAAAAATGTTGCTATTTAGTGCCCGTTACCTAGTTTCATAAATGATATTTGGTATCTTAGCATTCTTAAAAAAGATCACCCATGAATTTCTATAACATAATTATAAAGTACCGTTTTTGGCTAAGCTTAGTGGTAGTAGCCGCTGGTTTAGGGCTTCAATTAGCTGATTTGGCTAACTTTTGGCCTGTTTTTCCTTTATATTTCCTTGGTTTAATAGGTATTTTGAGCCATTTCTTCATTGGCCCATTGCGTTTAGTACAAGCGCCTATGGAAGCTGGCGATATGGACGAAGTGGAACGTATCCTTAACTCCGTTTGGTTTCCTTCTTTATTATACAAGCCTGTGCGCAGTACCTTTTATACTATTAAGGGGAACATTGCCATGGTTAAACAAGATTTTGATACTGCCGAAAAGCATTTGAAACATAGTAACGACCTTGGTTCAGCTATGCCTGAAGCTGAAGGTGCGAACAAATTACAATTAGGTATGATGGCCATGCAAAAAGGCGATACTAAACAAGGTGAAGCTTATATACGCGCTGCTATTCGTGCCGGAATTCCTGACAAAGAAAGTCAAGCAGTTGCTTTTTTAAGCATGTGTCAAATTTTTATGAATAAGCGTGAGTTTCGTGCAGCTAAAGATTATTTTAGAAAAGCAAAAGCTTGCAAGCCAACTACTAAACAAGTGGTTGACCAAATTAAAGAAGTGGAGAAATATATTTCTCGCATGCCTGGATAATTTATTAATTTATTTCTCTCGAGAATATTTTCTAATTCGTTTTAAACCCACCACTAGGTGGGTTTTTTCATTAAATGTATTAGTGTGTTTTCTAAAAAAAATTATTTATTATTTGATGCAAATGTTTTGTTACTTTCAGTTCTCATAAATAAAAATAAAAATGAATTTATCAGTACAAGAAATTTATTTCATCATGATAGGTTTAGTGCTTTTGTTCGGACTTGTAAATATAATTGCGTATTTTATTAACGAAGAAGCATTCAAAAAAACAGTTAAATTAAGTAAGGTGTTATTGATTGCTATTTTATTTATCAACGCAATTATAATTGTCTATAATTATAACAATAGCAGTAAAGCCGCAGCAACTGAATTAATTAAGATTAAGTAAAATACTCAGTAAAAAATTTTGCAAGTAATCACTATCCCAACAACAACTTCTCTATTGTTGGTGCGAAATGTGCATGCTCGAGTGCATGAATTTTGTTTGCTAAAGTTTCAGGTGTTTCACCTGGCTCAACAGCACATCGCGCTTGAAATATAATATCGCCTTCGTCATATTGTGCATCAACCCAATGTATAGTTATTCCTGATTCAATTTCTCCCGCTTCAATAATTGCAGCATGCACGCGGTTGCCATACATTCCTTTTCCGCCATAATTTGGCAACAATGCAGGATGAATATTTATAATTGCTTTTGAATAGGCATTTACCAGCACTTCCGGTACTTTCCATAAAAAACCTGCTAGTACAATAAAATGGATGTCGGCATTCTTTAAACTGCTTACATAGCCTGTAGCAGAAAATTCGGTTTTATTTATAATAAGGGTTGGAATGCCTTTTTCGGCTGCTATTGCTAACACCCCAGCCCCAGGCACATTGCAAACTATTAAAGAAACTTTTATAACTCCTTGATTTTCAAAGTATTCAATTATTTTTTTAGCATTAGAACCCGCCCCTGATGCAAATATGGCCACATGTATTGGCATTGCAGCCCTGCTAACTGCATTATGCGCGACATTATTATAGTGTGTATTGTTGGTCGTACTGGATGTTGCTGGCTTCGCAACTCCTTTTCCAAACAACCTTGCCAACATGCGGGATAAATACCCCTTAAAAAAGCGAAATTGGCCTGTTACCAAACTCACGAAAATTACCGAAAATGGCCACAAAATGGTCAAAACTATGGGATAAAACACCCAATATGCCACATTTTTCTCCAAAAACACCAAATTTAGCAATTGCTTGTTTAGGTATCCACTTAGGCTACCTCCTAAGGCAAAAGTGAGCATAATTAGCCAAAATTGTACCGCGCCAACGCCCCACTTTTGTTGTAATTTATTGAATTGCTTCATTTTTAGTTGTTTTTCAGCTCCAAACCCAAAGGTGTACCTTTTTTTCAAATTGCAATCAACCTTTGGGCATAATTTCTAACTGTTTTAGCGAACATTACAATTTTGTGACATTATTGGCCTTCATATGACCCTAAACATTGACAATCAACATATTTAATCAAAAAAAAGTAAGTATTTGTTGCTATTGAATCTCTTTCTTAGTTAATTTTGCTCCCGTTCAAGGACATTTTTCCACACTAGACACTGTTTGTGTATATGACAATTTTAAGAAGCCTAGCCAAGATCGTTTCGATCTTACTATTTACCACCCTTAGTTCTACTATTGGGAATCAATTAAACGCGCAAGACGGAAAGGCACTTTTCCAACAGAATTGTGCATCATGTCACGCTGTTAATAAAAAATTAACTGGTCCTGCTTTAGCTGGCGTTGAAGAACGTTGGTCAGAGAAAAAGAATTTGTATGCGTGGATCAAAAACAGCGCTGCTTATTTGAAAACTGGCGACCCATACGCAAACAAATTGTATGAAGAATACAATAAAGTTGCGATGAATAATTTCCCTGGTTTAGCGGATGCGGACATTGATGCGATTTTAGCGTACATCAAAACTGTTCCTGCTCCAGGTGCTGCGCCCGCTGGTGCTACTAGTGCTGCGCCAGTTGAAGAATCGGATAGCACTTTAGTATTCGGAATGCTAACTTTGATTCTAGCATTTGTTGCTTTAATATTATTACAAGTTAATAGTAACCTTAGAAAATTAGCTGATGACAAATCAGGTATCACTGCTATTATTCCTGTTCCTTTTTATAGAAAGAAAGCGAATATCGCCTTCGTTGCAATTGTATTTTTTATTGTAGGCGGTTATATGACAACTGTAGGTGCTATAAACCTAGGACGTTCTAAAGACTATCAACCGGAGCAACCGATATATTATTCTCATAAAGTACATGCTGGCGTTAACCAAATTAACTGTCAATACTGTCACACTGGTGTTTACCAAGGTAAGCAAGCTACATTACCAAGTGTGAATGTTTGTATGAACTGTCACACTGCTATTAACGAATACAATGGTGCCCCACTAGTGAAAGAGAATGGTGAAGTAGTTGACGGTACTGCTGAAATTAAAAAATTATATGAGTACGCTGGTTACACACCTGGTGAAACTTGGGATGCTTCTAAAGCTAAACCAATTGAATGGGTGCGTATACACAACTTACCTGACCACGTTTACTTTAACCATGCCCAGCACGTAAATGCTGGACAAGTTTCTTGTCAACAATGTCATGGTGATATTCAAAACATGGGTGAAGTAAAACAATTCGCTGACTTAAGTATGGGTTGGTGCGTTAACTGTCACAGAGAAACAAAAGTTCAATTTAAAGACAATGGTTTTTATAGTATCTATGAAAAATTCCACGCCGATTTAAAGAGTGGTAAAATTGATAGCACTAAAGGAATCACTGTTGAAAAAATTGGTGGTACGGAGTGTCAAAAATGTCACTACTAGTACTTAATAGAATTAATAAAGACGCGTAATACTATATATACATTATTATGGAGCAAAAAAAGAACTGGCAAAGTTTTGGAGAATTAAACAAATCTGCTGCCTACACTAAAGAGGTTGAAAATGAATTTAAAGAAGAACTTCCTTTCGTTGCTGACGAGAGTAAGAACTTTTTAGAAGCAAAAGCACCTCGTCGTGACTTTTTAAAATATTTAGGTTTTAGTACCGCTGCCGCTGCCGCTGCTGCGAGTTGCGAAATGCCTATTAAAAAATCAATTCCTTTCGCTAACCGTCCCGAGGATATCGTTCCTGGGAATGCCAACTATTACGCTACTACTTATGTGCAAGACGGTGATGTGGTTAGTGTGCTAGCTAAAGTACGTGATGGCCGTCCAATTAAATTAGAAGGTAATGATTTATCGCCTTTAACTAATGGTGGTACTAGTGCACGTGTGCAAGCTGCTGTACTTGACTTATATGATACTGCTCGTTTACGTTTCCCAACTATTGAAGGTAAGGAAGCAACATTCGAAGCAATCGACAAAGCAATTGCTAGCGAACTTACTGGTAATGCAGTAATTGTTACTAGCACTATTACTTCTCCTTCTACTAAGGAAGTAATTGCTAAATTTTTAGCAAAATATCCTGGTAGCAAACATGTTACTTATGATGCTGTTTCTTTTAGCGGTATGCTTTTAGCAAACGAAGCTAGTTATGGTAAACGCGTTATCCCTTCTTTCCAATTTGATAAAGCAAAAACAATAGTTTCTTTAAGTGCCGATTTCTTAGGTACTTGGTTAAACCCTGTTGAATTCGCTAAGCAATATGCTGTTGGAAAAAGAATAGATGAAAAAAATCCTGCAATGAGCAAGCATATCCACTTTGAAACAGTGGCTAGCATGACTGGTTCTAATGCAGACGAAAAATATTTATGTCGCCCTTCCGAAATGGGTGCAATTGCATTAGGTTTATTGAATGCAGTTAAAGGTGCTGAAATAACTGGCATAGCCGATGCAAAATTAAAAGCAGGTATCGAAGCTGCAGCTAAAGCATTAACTGCACATAAAGGTGCTGCTTTAGTAGTTGCTGGTAGCAACGACGTTAACGTACAAATTTTAGT
>CAJATB010000291.1 GCA_903944755.1 uncultured Bacteroidota bacterium | reverse complement strand
TTCCGTAAAAAGAAACTAATCTGTTTTGAGGTATATCAAAAGCGAAATTAGGAGTTGTTACAATAGTTCTATCGTAAGCAAGCCTATCTGGGTAATTAAAATTCTTAGTTTTGAAATCTTGATAAGCGTAACCAGCAACCACATCAAACTTACTTTCGATACTATTAACATATTTAGAATAGTTCAAATAGTATTCAGCCAATAAATTTGTGTTTACTTGTCTGTATTCATTATCAACACCACTCATTCCATTTACACGTTGGTAAGTAGAAGCGGCTGTCACAGGAATAAAAATAGTACCACGACCAATAGAATGATCGATACCAACGTTTGCATGCGCTCTTAAGTCCTTAAAGAAAGGTAAGGTGTAATCGATATCAATATTGCTAATGGTACGATTTACTTTACCTCTGTCTAATTTTTGCTCTAGTAATCCCAATGGATTTTTAGGAGCAAGGCCAGCTAAACCACTAATTGATCCAGCGTCCAAGAATTCATAATACCCACCAAACATTAATGGATCATTAGAATAAACTGGTTTTGTTGGATCAAATCCTATAGCAGAACCAATAGCGCCTTGGTCAGCAAACCTACTATTACTCATTGATGTTTTAACATTCAAATCAATCTTCAATGAATTATCAAAAAAGCGAGGACTTAAATTCAAGCCAACTGTAGTTCTTTCTAATCTACCTGTTTTCAAAGTACCTTCTTGGTATAAATTACCAATTGAAAAACGGTAGGGTATAGCGCTCATAGCACCTGCGATATTGTAATTAGTTTCCTGTGTAAACGCAGGCTTATAGATTTGATTTTGCCAATCGGTACTAGCAGTACCTAATAAAGCTTTGTTCGAAACTGTGCCATTTTCATTTACATAGTCCCTGAATTCGTCACCAGTTAAAACATCTAATTTGTTTGCATTCATTCCTACAGAAGATTGCGAAGAAAAGTTTTGTTTAGTTGCACCTTTTGCACCTCTTTTAGTAGTAATAATAATTACACCATTAGAAGCTCTTGAACCATAAATGGCTGTAGCAGATGCATCTTTCAGGATGTTAAATGATTCGATGTCATTTGGGTTAATCATCGCAAGTGGATTTGCAACACCAGAAATTCCGCCGCTAGCAACTGGTACATTATCAATTACGATTAATGGGTCATTGCTCGCGTTTAAAGAAGCACCGCCTCTAACTCTAATAGTACTTCCTGCACCAGGAGCACCACCATTAGAAGTGATTTGCACACCCGCTACCTTACCAGCAATAAGCTGTTCAGCAGAAGTGTTTTGCCCTTTAACGAAATCCTTTGAAGTTACACTCACAACAGAACCAGTTAAATCCTTCTTCCTGGCAGTTCCGTAACCGATAACTACAACATCCCCTAATTGGTCCGTTGTTTGCGTTAAGGCTACATTAATGTTGTTAGTTCCTTCAATACTCACTTCTTTTGAAGCATAGTTCAAAAAAGTGACTACTAGCGTTTTAGCTGAAGCGGGAACTTTTAAAGTAAAAGTACCGTCATTGGCAGTACTTGCACCCTTAGCTGTTCCCTTGACAGCCACAGATGCTGCTACCAGAGGCGCGCCATCTTTGGCGTCGGTTACTTTACCAGTAACCGTACGATCTTGCGCGAATGCAGGCAAGCAGAATACTGCAAGCAACAAAGCGACAAGTGTTTTTTTCATGTTCATAGATTTACGATTTCAAGTTGAATAATTGTTAGTTTGTAATTAGAATTTTATGTATTTTTTGTTTTTGGTTTAAAATAATTGATAAAAAATATACACCTTTCATTTGCATATTTTTATTTTTAAAGATATTCATTTTTTGCACGCCTTTAAATTGATACCCGGTATATAGCAACCCGCAATCAGCGCCATTCATGTCATACATTTTAATAGATACATTCCCATTTTCTGGCAAAGTGTATTCTACTATAGAATTATTTTGAATTGGATTTGGATAACACTTTAATGTCATATCCAAACTAGGCATCCCTAGGTTTAAAACATCCGTTATTACTTGGGTTGAAATATTTTTATTTGTATACACCTGGTATTCTCCTGGAGCCAAGGTTATAGAAGTACTTCCATTAGATACCACTTGGTATTTATTTGTTAAATAACTGTACCAAAAACCATTCGCTGGAAAACTAATAGATTTAGTTTGACTTACTAAATCAAAATTGCCAATAACTACAATTTTAATAGAATCTCCATCCAACTGCATTGTCTTAACTACATCTGTAGTATTGACTGTATATTTATTGGAGATAAAATCATTTAAATAATTTGGATTATTTCTCAATTTTAAAAACTGCGCATAACTATTATATAATTGTTTTCGAGAAGCCACATTTAAGTAATCCCATTTCAAAGGCTTAACTGAAAGCCTACAATCATTATTAATAGTTCCGTCGGTACAAGTATTAATAGAATAGTCGTACCCTAATTCTCCAAACTGCCACATCATTTTAGGGCCTGGAGTAAGTGCCCAAAAAGCCGCAGCCATTTCATTGCGTTTTAAGCCAGTTGCCAAATCCTTAATATTGTAGGTTCCATTCACGTTACCGTAATTACTATTTTTATACATTAAACGTTCTTCATCATGACTTTCCATATACGTGACTAAATGCTGCTTTGTCCATGACCTGCTATTTGCAAAGCCAGTACTAAAATTAGCTTCCGTGGTATATCCCATAGTAGCCTGGTTCACGCTATAGTTTATATTGCCCCAAAGCAGCATGCCATAGTCTGCTAATTCTTTTTCTTCTGTATTATCAGCAAAATGTTCAAGTATGCAGTAACTATTAGGTGTAACTTTTTGCA
Organism: uncultured Bacteroidota bacterium; assembly: GCA_903944755.1. Taxonomy (GTDB): domain Bacteria; phylum Bacteroidota; class Bacteroidia; order Chitinophagales; family Chitinophagaceae; genus Sediminibacterium. Next base: position 1,857 of record CAJATB010000291.1, on the reverse strand, counting down.
TAGTGTCATAAATAGTTTTCCAAATGGCAATTCTTGACGCATCATATTGTCCCCAAGCATTCACATCCGTTAAATTATTTTTTTGAGTAAACCCTTTAGATAAGTCCCACCTAAAACCATCTAGTTTGTATTGGCTTAACCAATGCCTAGCCACCCTTGAAACTAATAATTTTGTTGCAGCTGATTCGTGATTTAAATCATTCCCCACATTAAAAGGATGTTTAGCAATCGGGTTTAGCCAAGGATTATTAGAAGCAGGCCTATTATTAGTGCCATCCCAATACATTTGTGCTAGGGGAGAAGAACCAAAAGTATGATTTAGCACTAAGTCAATGATTACTGCAATCCCTTGCGCATGTGCCGAATCAATAAATTCTTTAAATGCCAATTCTGTCCCATAATATTTATCTAAGGCAAAATAGAAATTGGTATTGTATCCCCAACTGTCATTCCCTTCAAATTCAGAAACTGGCATTAATTCAATCGTATTAATCCCTAATTTTTTTAAATAAGGTATCGTGTCCCTTAATGCATTGAAATTTTGTTTAGCTAAAAAATCACGAAGCAGTACTTCGTAAATAATTAAGTTCTTTTTATCTGGCCTCGTAAAGTTTGTATACTTCCAATTATAGGCTGGCTTAGCGGTTTGTAACACACTAACTATACCCGTGGTTTTGCCTGTAGGATAAGGCTTTAAATTAGGATAAGTAGTATTTGGGACATAACTATCATGTGAGGGATCAAGTACTTTTTCTGTATTATAATCAGCTACAACTAAGCTGCCATCAATAATATATTGGTAAGCATATTCTACACCAGGTGTTAGTCCTGTTATTCTTAACCAAAACCTTGCACTGTCCCTTGTCATTTTCATTACATAAGGTAAGCTTGCTTGCCAATTATTAAAATCACCAATAACATTAACACTAAACTTCTTAGGTGCATATAAAACTAGTATTGCCGAAGTATCACCTGCTTCGTAATTAATGCCATCCTTGGCGCCTGTAGGTAAATCAGCTATTGTAATATCACCAGTAACTAAAAATTGCACTGAATCTTTTACAATGCTCGTCCCATTATCAGCCTGCACACGCACCATTTGATTCCCCACTTTATTAATTACTTTATAGGTAGAAAAATTGGTTGATGCTGAAGCTGTATTTACAAGGGTGTCGTTGTAACTAAAAGTAATAGTTGCGGACTCACTAGTTTTAGCATTCAAAAACAAAGTATCACCAATTTTTTTATTGATAGGTTCAAGCTGTGGCACTAATAATGGTTGTGCAATTGGTGTATCAATCCTAACACTAAAAACATTATCATAAACCGTCAAATACATATCTGACAAGTCGGTATTTCTCAATGCTTTTGCACCAGTGGCATCCTTAAAAAGCACAGCAATTTTAAGAATTTTTTCGTTAGCATTTGTGATACCAAAAAATGTTCTTAAGTTTCCATTTATTGTAAAGGAAAATTTATCATTCCCTAGGTTTGTACATTTGAATTTCGTAGCTGGTGTATTCCATACACTAGTAACATAACGCCACCAATTAGTATTGCTTCCTGCGACGCTTAAATTAGTGATGACGCCTATATGAACATACACTTCGCCTGTAAAACTTTTTAAACCTTGATTGCCTTTTGTTGCATCAGCTATAATAATAGATGAGCTACTAGACTCCGTAATAAAATTAGGGTTAGTAGTAAGCAATTGAGCATTCGCATCTACTGCTAATATCAAAAATAATATAACAATTAGTTGTTTCATTCGCAAGCAGTCTGTGCACTATAAATAGAAGCACAATGTGTATATTTTACACATACGTAAATTAACAAATTATTATGTTTTAATAGTGT
>CAJATB010000290.1 GCA_903944755.1 uncultured Bacteroidota bacterium | reverse complement strand
TTATAATAGCGATAACTACTATTTGCAGGAAACTTACAACTAAAGGTTTTATTTTCTTTCATCGAACTTGGCTTTGTAGGCACTAAAAAATTACTAGTTGTAATTTTTTTAAAAGTTTTGCCATCGTTACTCCCTTGAACAGTAATAGAAACTATTGGCATGATATATGACCCATAATCTACTAGTGCGTTAAAATAGGCTTCTTTAATTAACTTCGGCTGCTTAAAACCGGCAACAAATTCCATGGTTACATCCTTATAGCCTAGCCATTTTCCATTCGAAAAATTTTGACCACCTAATTCATAATCGGCCAATGTATTTGCGCCGCTAGCTTGGTACTTAGGGTCGGGCTTACTTATTAAGTAAATAGTGTCTGGCTTTATTTCTGACTTATAAAAAGTGCGTTGTACCATATCACTACTAATCCAACCCTTTTTAAAGGCCTTTGTTTTAATAGTGGTATTACTAGCAATTCTGAATGCATTTTTATACTGAGGACTTGTTAGGCTATCTGGTTCGCTGCCGTCTGTGGTATAGCGAATAACAATGCCCGGAAGCAAGTGTTTTATTTTAATGTCTAAATGTTTTGGAATAATAGAAGAATCCTGGTCAATGGTAGGACTGCTAAGTTTAATAAAATCATTTTCTAAATTATCACCTATGATAATTGTAAGCTTAGGATATTTTGTATTTAAAGCTTGCAACTGTTTTGTACTAATATTATTTGACCAAACATTGATATTTGAAAACTTAGCGCCATTTAAAAACTTTTCAAAACTTGACTCGTTAACTTCTACACCGCAAATTGAAAGCGTTTCAAGTTGCTCCATTTTTTTAATTTCGGATAAAGCTTCAATGTTTATTTTTGTATAATTTAAGTTTAGCTTTTTTAGTTTTGTAAACTGGGTAATTATTTTAATATCTTCTTTTGTCAAAGGCATCCCCTGCATGTTCAAGTGAATTACCTGGCCTTTTATTTTTTCTAAATTTTTCAGTGCCTTGGTGTTATAAAAACTGCCCTGAAAAAAGGTAACTTCAATTTCATCCGACCCGGTGAACAAATAATTAACGCTACAGTAATTAGAATTATAAGCTGTTAATTCGGGGTAGCTATTTTTTACGGATTTGCTTTTTTCTACAACAGGGATATAAGCATTTGCTAATAGGTACAGGCTATCGGTTTTAGCCATTTGCGCCATTTTGGTTTTAATATCTCCACCCGCCTTTATCCAAAGGCTTAGTATGCTTATTTCTGCTTGGGTTAATTGTAGTTTTCCGTCGGGAGGCATATGCTTCTCAGCAGCCAATGGCATGTGTATTCTTTCAAACAATACGGCATCTTTCCCTTCGCTAGCAGCTAGTATGTTTCCACTTTTCCCACCTAATAATAAATTGTCAATAGTGTTTAGCTTTAAGCCTCCTTTTACTTTTTCATTTCCATGACAGCTCACACATTTCTGTGCTAAAATTGGGCCTACTGCTTTTTCATATACAGTGGCATTGCTGTCTAATACTACTGGCGCTATTGCAAGCGTGTCTGCTTGCGGAAAACTTACAGCATTTACGCCGTGCGTTAGTTGTGCTCCTTTATGTGTAAAAACGCCT
>CAJATB010000289.1 GCA_903944755.1 uncultured Bacteroidota bacterium | reverse complement strand
CTACCGAAGTTGTTCCATCTACATCATAGTCGCCAAATACCAATATTTTTTGGGAGGTACTAATAGCTTCGGCAATTCTGTCAACTGCCGTTTTCATATCCTTCATTAACCAGGGGTCATGTAAATCGCTTAGGCTGGGACGAAAGAATTTTTTTGCAGCATCAAATGTATCAATACCTCTTTGTACTAGCAATTCACATAAAATAGGATGTATTTTTAGTGCTTCTTTTAGAGCGTTCACTTTTTGAATGTCCGCATTGAGTATATTCCACCTTTTTTCCATTAGTATTTTCTATCGGTTGTATAACGTACTAATTCTTCTAATGCTTCTCTTGCTGGACTTAGTGGAAAGGAATGAAGTATTGTTAAAGCATTGTCTCGGTATTCAAACATTTTTTGTGTTGCGTAATTAATTCCCCCATAAGCTACAACATTATCGATAACAAATTTTACTTTCTTTTTATCGTTGTTGTTATTTTTTACAATGTATATAATTTCCTTTTTTAAAGAAGTGGGCACCTTCTGCAGAATATGTATTAATGGCAGGGTTAACTTTTTTTCTTTAATATCATTTCCGGTTGGTTTTCCAATATTAGCATCTCCATAGTCAAACAAATCGTCTTTAATTTGAAAGGCCATGCCAACCATTTCGCCAAATTCGCGCATTTTTTCAATAATCATTTCGTCTTGCGTGACAGAAGCTGCACCAGCTCCGCAACAAGAAGCTAACAAGGAAGCAGTTTTCCCGTTTATAATTTCATAGTAAACCGATTCGTCAAAATTTAAATTTCTTGTTTTTTCAATTTGCAATAATTCACCTTCACTCATCTTTTTGACGGCAGTCGACAAAATGGTTAATATTTTAAAATCTCCGTTTTCAAGTGAAAGCAATAGGCCTTTTGATAATAAATAATCACCAACTAGTACTGCGATTTTGTTTTTCCAAAGTGCATTAATTGAAAAAAGCCCTCTTCTTTCTAGTGAATCGTCAACAACATCATCATGCACTAGTGTTGCGGTGTGCAATAGTTCCACTAAGGAGGCAGCCCTAAATGAGGGCTCTTTTATTTCGCCATGTAATTTTGCAGAAAGTAGTACAAACATTGGACGCATTTGTTTCCCCTTGCGTTTAACAATGTATTGCATGATGCGGTCAAGTAAGGCAACCCTGCTTTTTACTGCTTCTCTAAAATGTTTTTCGAAGAGTGTTAATTCGACCCCAATAACTTTTTTTGCTAATTCCATGCGTTTTACAATTTAACTTAATTATTGAGCATATTAAAATGGAGTTCGCCAAAATTTTGCAAAGAGGTGAGTTTCAAGTCGGCTGAGCCCCAATGTTCCAATTTAACATGCTCTGCCGAAGGCACTACCACGCAAGTCATTCTTGCTGCTTTTGCGGCAATCATGCCATAGAATGAATCCTCAAAGCAAATACAAGCAAGAGGAGCAGTGTGCATGGTTGCAGCACATTCTAAATAAACTTGTGGATGTGGTTTTGCATAGGTTAAATTTTGTGCAGATGCACTAGCATGTATATAACTCCTTATGCCTAGTTTTTCTTTTATCCATTCAATTAATGCTACTGGCGAGGAGGTGGCTAAACCCATTTTAAAGTCTTTCTTTAAAAAGAATTCAAAAATATGTTCGACACCTGGCATTAAAGTTGCTTCTTTGTCAATCAAGCTTAAGGCTAGATCAACTACTTTATTTTCAGCTCTTTCGAATTCGGTAGAAGGGATTTTATGTAGTTGTAACCAATGAGCTACGAATTCTTTCGAACGCAGTCCGGTAGTTGTTGCATATTGTTCTTGAGTGAGTAGGATGCCGTACTGCCTAAAGATTTCATTTGCTGCTTTGTTCCAAAGGGGCTCACTATTAATTAATAAGCCATCAATATCGAAAATAACGGCAGTTTTTTTCATGGGCCAAAGGTACTATATGTTGGCTAATCAGGGCTATTATGATAAGATTTAATGTAGTATCTTTACGCCCTAACAATTTCCCCTAAGAATGAGTTTATTGGATCGCTTAAAATATGTTCGAATTTTCCGTTCTTTTATTTACGGATTAGTGGGTTTGTTCACTTATCCGGGGTTGGCTTTGTTTAATACGGTAAGTATTGAAGGCACGGAACATTTGGAAAATCTTCCTAAGAAAAATGTATTATTTGTCAGCAATCACCAAACTTATTTTGGAGATGTTATTGCATTTGTTCATATTTTTTGTGCTGTAAAATGGCAAAAAAACAACAGGCTAGGAATTCCCTACTACTTGTTGAATCCCTTTACTAACGTATATTTCGTGGCTGCAGAGGAAACAATGAATAGTAGCTGGCTAACCAGGCTGTTTAAATTAGGAGGCGCCCTAACTGTTAAAAGAACATGGCGTGCAGAGGGGCATGATGTTAAAAGAGACAGGGATGAAGTAGATACGCAAAAAATTGACGAAGCACTTAAAAAAAGCTGGGTGATTACCTTTCCGCAAGGTACTACCAAACCATTTGCGCCAGGTAGAAAAGGGACAGCTCATATTATAAAAAATAATAAACCTATTGTAATGCCCGTTGTCATAAATGGGTTTTGGAGAGCTTTTACGAAGAAGGGGTTAACCTTTAAAAAAGTAGGAACTCCATTGACTATCAGGTTCAAAGCGCCTTTAGAAATCGATTACGATAACGATTCGGTAGAAGTAATTCTGGCTAAAGTAATGGATGGGATCGAGCAGAGTAAGGAATATATGCTTAAAGGCAGACATCATCTAATAACAGAGGCTTAAGTCCTTCTTATACTTCAGTAAAATAAGCTTTCAGTTCAGTGGCGTCATGTGGGTTCATTTTACCTGACAATACTAGGCGTAATTGCCTTCTTCTTAATGCGCCATCAAATAATTTTATCTGCTCTTCTGTTTCGGGGATGATTTCAGGAACTTTTTTAGGCTTTTTATTTTCATCTAGGGCAACGAATGTAAAAAATGCTTCATTGCTTAATTCCCTTGACTGTGTGATCATGTTTTGATTCCAAACCTTCAAATGAATTTCCATAGAAGTACTAAACGCTCTTGATACTATTGCTTCAATACAAATTACGTTTCCCAATTTAATAGAAGACTTAAAACTCAGGTTATCGACAGACGCTGTCATGCAAGCTGAATTGCAATGTTTTGCTGCAGAAAAGTAAGCAGCTATATCCATCCAATACATTAATTTACCACCCATTAAATCTCCAAAAGTATTTGTGTCATTGGGTAACACTAATTCATTCATGGTTGTAAAAGAATCTTGCGCTTTTCTTGCTTCCATATTTTTTTATTATAAGTTAAAGATACAACTTGTTATACAACGCAGCGCTCAAGTTTTGCAAGGTATGCTGGGTCTACATTTGCGCCAATACCAATACTGTCACTTATACTTAAATGCATGCCTGAAAATTGCACACCTCCTATTACAGGGTCTTCCAAATGACCAAGTAAACAAGTATCCATATCATAAAATTTCACATTGCTATGTGCCATTGCAAAATGCATTTTTGCACTTAATGCTACACGGCTTTCCAACATGCCACCCATCATACAAGGAATATTATTTGCAGCAGCGATATCGTGAATTTTAATAGCTTCTTGTATACCGCCACTTTTTGAAAATTTAATATTAATGGAATGACAGGCTTTTTGTGTAATTAATTTTCTTGCATCATGGTGTGTAAAAACCGATTCGTCAGCCATTATACTAATGGGAGACTGCGCACATAATTCAGGTAAATAATCGTCATAATATTTATGGATAGGTTGTTCGCAAAAATCAATGTCATATTGGGCTAAGCCTTGTAAAACCATTAACGCATCTTTTTGCGACCATCCTTGGTTTGCATCGATTCTTAATTTGGTCTTGGACCCTATGGCGGTTCTAATTTGCTTAATTCTTTCAATATCCTGAACAGGATCTTTCCCTAATTTAACTTTTATAATGTTTACCCCTTTGGCAACAAATTCAATGGCTTGTTTTGCCATATTTTCAGGACTATCAATTCCAATAGTTAAGTCTGATTCAATTGGCTTTTGCTTGCCACCTAAATAAGCATACAAGGGAAGGTTGGCTGCTTTTGCAGCAATGTCATACAAGGCAATATCAAAAGCGCTTTTGGCCGTATAGTTGCCTGCTATTATTTTATCTAATTCTGCTAGCCGTTCGGTAATGGCTAACGGATCCTTGCCTTTCCAATGCGCGGCAAAATCTTTTGCTAATTGGTAACAACTTAATTGGGTTTCGCCCACGATCATTGGGAAAGCAGAACATTCTCCAATGCCTTCAATGCCTTCATCTGTTTTGATTTTTATAAGTACGTTTTGTGCGAATTCCATAGTGCCCGTAGCAATTACAAAAGGGATCATGGGTATTTTAAAAAGGTATATTTCGGTAGCAATAATTTTCATTAATACGAATTTTGAACTTTCAAGGTTATTACTGTAAAAATACATGCTTTTACTAAACAATAGTAGGCAATAGGTTGTTATAGTAAAAATGCAATTATGGAAACATTGAAATAAATGAAGGTATTGGTTTTAGGGGCAACTGGTGGAATTGGGGATCATTTGGTGCAATTATTAAATAGTAGTGGCGCTATTGTTTGGGTAGCTGGAAGGAGTGCTGCAAAGCTTGCT
>CAJATB010000288.1 GCA_903944755.1 uncultured Bacteroidota bacterium | reverse complement strand
GATATGGTATTGAAAAAGGCAAATTGTATTATGCATTAAATAATTCATTTTCTTTTCCTAGTAAATTAAAGAACAGCTTAAGTCTTGGATTTGGGAACACTGTTTTTCAATTCAATAACGATAATCCAATTCCAGAAAATGCAAATACTTTTAATGCTTATTTGTGGGGCCGTAACCTTATGAAAACATATGAAGCAAAGTTTTTCACAATTGGTTATAGAAAAGAAATGGGTCACGGGGCGGATATTGCCCTTGATTTACAGTATCAAAACAGAAGCCCTTTGGATAATGTAATTGATAGCTTAAGAGGGATGGCATTTACGCCTAATTACCCAACCGATTTAATGGATGGCAATATGCATGCGCATAAAGCTTTACTATTTACAGTTAACTTACAATGGACGCCCAAATCAAAATATTTAGAACTCCCTAACCGATTAATAAAATTAGGGTCTACCTACCCAACATTCAATTTTAATATTGAAACTGGATTACGCAATACCCTGGGAAGTGATGTTGATTTTATGAAATGGAAAATGTCTGCAGCAAAGAATTTTAATTTTAAAATTTACGGAAGGTTAAATGCTAAAATTGTTATTGGTGGATTCCTTAATGCAAATAAGGTATTCGAGCCCGATTATCAACATTATAATACTAGCCGCATTGCCTTGGCGGGTAATTATATGAATGCTTTTCAGTTATTACCTTATTATCAATATAGTAATACGGCAAGCTTTTATACTGAATCACATTTTGAGTATCACTTAAATGGGTTCTTATCAAACAAAATCCCTCTTTTCAAAAAACTGAATTGGTTTTTTGTGGTAGGGGCTAACACCTTAAATGTGAATAGCCAAGTAAACTATTACGAGACATTTTTTTCTGTCGAAAATATATTCAAAATAGGTAGAATTGACTTTGTAAACGGATACTTGCATAAAGGACCAAGTACAAATGGTGTAAAGTTTACCTTAAATCTATTTCGATAATTACTGCGCTTTCCTAATCATTGGGATATGTTCTATATCGTCCTCGTAATACATATCGCCTGAACGTTCAAATCCTAGTTCACTATAAAATTTGTTCAAGTACAGTTGAGCTCCAATTTTAATAGGCCCTATACCATATAGCCGTGCGCATTCGGCGATTGAATATTTCATTAAGTCTTTCCCTATGCCTAAACCTCTGTGTGCAGGAGAACCTACTACGCGACCGATGCTCTGGTAGCCTTCGTATGCTTGACCAGTATTAAATAGGCGAGTAGACGCAACTAATTCATCTCCAATCCAACCCATTACATGAAAGGCTTTTTGATCGTTATTGTCCATATCTAAAAACACACAGTTTTGCTCCACTACAAACACTTCGCTTCTTAACCTTAACATAGCGTAAAGTTCAGCAGCAGTAAGCTCGGCAAAGGGTTTTGTAACCCATTTTACATTGGTTTCAGTTGTCATATGTTCAAATTTAGGGTATTAAGTAAAGTCTTTTATATTAATGATGGCAATCCCGATATTATTTTGCAATTTTGTGGTCAAATTAACCTTCTTCTATGACAAAAAAAGTGGCTATAATAGGTGCTGGACCTGCTGGTTTAACTGCAGCCTATTTGTTGGGTAAAGCCCAACAAAATGTAACTGTATTTGAAAAGGATCCACTATATGTAGGAGGTATTTCAAGAACCGAATCTTATAAGGGATATCACTTTGATATTGGAGGCCACCGCTTTTTTTCGAAATCAAAAGAAGTAGAGGATTTCTGGACCGAAATTCTAGCTGACGAATTATTAGAACGCCCAAGAAGTTCAAGAATTTTTTATAATAAAAAGTTTTTCTCCTACCCACTAGCTGCATTTGAAGCACTCTTTAAATTAGGCGTTTTTGAAAGTTTTTTATGCGTTATGAGTTATGTAAAAGCGCAAATATTTCCAGTAAAAGATCCTCAAAATTTTGAGGATTGGGTAACAAATCAATTCGGTAAAAGATTATTCAATATTTTCTTCAAAACTTATACTGAAAAGGTTTGGGGTATTCCTTGTAAGAAAATATCAGCCGATTGGGCAGCACAGCGTATTAAGGGATTGTCTTTAAGCAGTGCTGTTTGGAATGCTTTATTTAAACCTAGTGGCAAAAAAAGTAAAGGAGATGTAATTAAAACCTTAATTGATTCTTTCCGTTATCCAAAACGTGGACCAGGTATGATGTGGGAAGAATGTGTGGTAAAGAGTAAGGCATTAGGAGTTGAGATAAAAATGAATACAGGGGTGAAGCAAATAGAAAAAGTAGGGGATACTTGGAAAGTGCATACTTCCGATAATGATGTGATTGAAGGCTTTGATTATGTAATATCGTCGGCACCTATGCGCGAATTAATACCTGCAGTATTACCTGCATTTTCTGCGCCAGTATTGCATGCGGCTAGCCAATTAAAATACCGTGATTTTTTAACAGTGGTTTTAATTTGCAAGGATCAAGATGCATTTAGTGATAACTGGATATATATACACGAGCCAAACGTTAAAGTGGGTCGAATACAAAACTTTAAATCATGGAGCCCTTACATGGTGCCCGATCCGGAAATGGCTTGTTATGGATTAGAGTATTTCTGTTTCGAAGGCGATGGGTTATGGACTAGTAGTAATGAGGAATTAATAGCGTTAGGTACTAAAGAAATTGACCAAATTGGATTAACGAAACCTTCAGCAGTAGTGGATGGTTATGTAGTGAGACAGCCAAAGGCCTACCCAGTATATGACCATGAATATAAGGGCCATTTAAATATGGTTCGTGAAGGTTTAAAACAATATAGCGGGTTGTATTTAGTTGGTCGTAATGGTATGCATAAATACAATAACCAAGACCATAGTATGATGACTGCAATGTTAGCAGCTAAAAATATTATTGCAGGTAAAGAATTATTTGACCTTTGGGATGTGAACGAAGATGCGGAATACCATGAAGGTGGAGACCGTGGTGTAGCTGAAGGCATTGTAGGCCGAGCCGTTCCAGAGAAGTTAATTAATTAATATACCCATAAACTATTCGAACAAATAGTCATATTCTTTCACCAATCTTAAAGTAGTTCTTATATGTAATAAGCCAATACTGCTAACCACCAACAAGAACACGGCTAAACCTTTTAATAAGGTTAATATAAATGCACTGTTAAGTTCAGCGGGCAAAGTGGGTTGTTGCAGTAAAAATTCGTCAATAAAAACTTGCAAAGTAGCATTGGTTGAAACCAGGATGCTAATAGAATTAATAAAAAGTACAGCGCAAAGAAAAAGGCTCACATAAGCATTTAGCTTAATCCAGTCTTTTAATTTATTAGACTGAGGTTGCTCCCTTTGAATGCCCAATTTCAAAAACTTAAAACTTACAAAAGTGTAAATCACAAGGCATGCAATTATAAATACCATAATAAGGGTACTTGGATTAGCTAAAGCTGAAATAAATAAAGCAATGTCCAAAAATGCGAATATTAATGAAATAGGTATTAATAAGTAGGATAGGACTACGTAAAGTTTTAAATTTTGTGGCATGTACTTATTTTAAATTCAATTTTATATGCAGTTCTTCAAATTGTTTATCGTCAATGGTGCTAGGTGCATCTAACATTACATCACGTCCACTATTGTTTTTAGGGAATGCGATAAAATCTCGTATACTTTCACTTCCACCTAATAACGCACACAAGCGATCAAAGCCAAAAGCTAATCCACCATGTGGAGGTGCACCATATTCAAAAGCACCTAGCAAGAAGCCAAATTTATGTTGGGCTTCTTCAGGTGACATACCCAAAGCTGCAAACATTTTTTCTTGTAATGCTCTTTGGAAAATACGAATAGAACCTCCGCCAATTTCGTTTCCGTTTAATACCATATCATATGCATTCGCTTTGATATTTGCGTAAGGGTGTTCTAGGTATTTTGCAGCGTCTTTAATTTCAGGTGCATTATTAATCATAACATCAATATGGTCGGGCTTAGGAGAAGTGAACGGATGGTGCCTAGCTACCCAACGGTTACCTTCTTCATCATATTCAAACAATGGAAAATCCAAAACCCACAGTAACCTGAATTCATCGTCTTTTCTAAATCCTAATTGTTTGCCTAATTCTAAACGTAAGTCACTTATTGCTTTACGTGTTTTTTCTTC
>CAJATB010000287.1 GCA_903944755.1 uncultured Bacteroidota bacterium | reverse complement strand
TCTGAATACTTTAATGACAGGTATTATTTTTTCAACCGCTGCGCAATATGTAACATCTTCGTCCCCATGCAATTGAACCATATCTAATCCAGCTTTATTAACAATATTCAATAATTGATCCAATGGTTCATTTACAAACACACCCACTTTTTTAGCACGCGCAGGCCTGAAAATTGCCAAGTCATTTAATGTTAGCTTCGCAAGCACATAACGCTTTGAGGCGGGATAAAATATAAACCCTACATAATGCACTCCCATAACATCCAATAAATTGGCTTGGTCAACAGTTGTTATGCCACACACTTTAAACTGCATAGTATTAGGCTTTAATTTGTTCGGTAAATAATTGAAATGCAAGGGCTGGATTGGATTGTTTCATGAAATACTCCCCCATTAAAAATCCATCAAACCCTTCTTTCTTTAACAATTTATAGGTTTCAATATCATATATCCCACTTTCTGCAATGGCTAATTTATCCTTTGGCAAAAGACTCCTTAATTTTAAAGAATGTTCGATATTTACTTCAAACGATTTTAAGTTACGATTGTTGATGCCTACAATAGTTACCTCCTCATTTATAAATTCCAATTCCGATTCATCATGTAATTCAAGTAATACCTCCATCCCTAACTCCCTAGCCGTGCCGGCTAATAATTCAGTTTCAGCAGGTGTTAAGCAGGACGCAATTAATAATATAACGGAAGCGCCATAGGCTTTTGCTTCAATGATTTGAAATTCATCAATAATAAATTCTTTTCTTAATACAGGGATTTCATTTTTTACCGCAACAGACAAGTCCGCTAAGCTTCCACCAAAAAATGCTGCATCCGTTAATACGGAAATACCCGCTGCTCCATAATGAGTGTATGCCGCAGTTACTGTGGCAACATCTGCAGTTGCATTAATTACTCCCTTTGAAGGAGATTGTCTTTTAAATTCAGCAATGATGCCATTTTTTGTTGGATCCAATAAACTTTCTTTTAAAGAAATACATTTTTGTCCAAACAAGGGCATTGCTTCAAGCTGTTCAATGCTCATTACTTTTTTTCGTGCCGCAACCTCTGCAAATTTGCTAGCTACTATTTTAGTTAAAATATTCATGCTCATTGTAAACTGATTAATTTTTTCAAACAATTATTGGCAGCACCCGACTCTAAACTTTCCACCGCTGCTTGATAAGCCATCTCATAGCTTTCATATTGACCGGTAATTTGTAAAGCCATTGCCGAATTTGCCAATACCACTGCATTTTGGGACCAAGTACCTTTCCCCTCTATAATGTGCTTAAAAATGGTAGCAGCTTCCTGGACAGTAGTACCCCCATGTAATTCCTTCGCAAAAACTTTTTTCTTACCCAACTGATAAGGCGTCATTATAAATTCCCCTTTGTTCGTAATGATTTTTGTATCTGCTGTTAATGAAATTTCGTCGTAACCATCCAAACTATGTATTAATGTAAATTCTTTATTTAATAATTGCAATACATAATTATAAATTCTTGCCATTTCTAAATTATAAACCCCAATTAATTGATACTTTGGCTGTACTGGATTTACAATTGGGCCAAGCATGTTAAAAAAGGTTCTAATGCCTATATTTCTTCTTATGGGACCCACCGTTTTTAATGCGGGGTGAAATAAAGGAGCGTGTAAAAAACAAATACCCGCTTCTTGCACTTCTTTTGATAATAAAGCTTCTTCATTTTTAAAAGTATATCCTAATTGTTCCATTACATTCGACGAGCCACTCACTGTAGAAGCTCCATAGTTCCCGTGCTTCACTACTGGCTGGCCTGCGCCCGCCACTATAAAGCAAGATAAAGTGGAGATATTGAATGTGTCTTTCCCATCACCTCCCGTACCCACAATATCAATTGCATTTTCGACTCCTACATTTACCTTTACTGCAAGTGATAATAATGCATCCCGAAAACCCATTAATTCATCAATGGTTATTCGACGCATTAAAAAAACGGTAACAAAAGAAGTCACTTCATGTTCGTTAAACATTCCTTGTGATATTTGAACCAACGCTTCTTTTGCTTGTTCCCTAGTAAGTGTTTTATGTTCAAATAAATATTGTAATAATTTTTTCATCTTCTTTAATTTTTAAGCCAGTTGCCAATGATTTTTACACCGTCAGGTGTTAACACACTTTCGGGATGGAATTGCACTCCTTTAACATCATATTTTTTATGTTCTAATGACATTATATATCCTTCATCGTCCTTTGAAGTAATGACTAATTCGCCTGGGAAATCATTTTCCGCAACCACCCAGCTATGGTACCTGCCAACACTAAAACTATTCGGCAAGCCTTCAAATAAAGTAGAAGGGTTAGTTAAGTGAATAGGCGTTGAAATGCCATGATATACTTGGCTTAAATTAGTCAATGTCCCACCAAACGCTTCACCAATGGCTTGTAGGCCTAAGCAAACACCTAAAATAGATTTAGTGGCAGCATATTCTTTAATTAAAGGCAATAATAAACCCGACTCAGAAGGTATGCCAGGCCCAGGTGAGAGCAGTATTTTATCATATTCCTTTACTTTTTCTAGTGGTAATTCATCATTGCGGTATACCTCCACCGTTGCATCAGACAATTCTTTAATCATCTGAACTAGGTTGTAAGTAAAGGAATCGTAATTATCAAAAACTAATATTTTCATCTTATCTTTTTTATCTTTTCTAAAGCCTAATTATGCATGTATATTTTCAGCTAATACGATCGCAGTTTTTAAAGCGTTCAATTTATTATTCACTTCTTGTAATTCATTTTCTGGTATACTTGCAGCCACAACACCTGCACCTGCCTGATAGGTAAGTGTGTTTTGACGACTTAAAAAACTACGAATCATAATGGCCTGATTACAACTACCATTAAACCCTACAAACCCAATACATCCTCCATAATAAGCACGTTTTGTAGGTTCAATGCCATCAATAATTTGCATGGCCTTAAATTTAGGAGCGCCACTTAAAGTGCCTGCAGGAAAAGTTTTTGCAATTAACTGAAATGGGTTGGTGTTTGGAGCCACTGTTCCTTCTACCTCACTCACTAAGTGAATAACATGGCTATAGTATTGCACTTGACGGTATTGTTTTACATGTACTTCAGTACAAACCCTACTCAAATCGTTCCTAGCCAAATCTACAAGCATCACATGTTCTGCATTTTCTTTTGGGTCGTCTAATAATTTTTGTGTCATAGCTAAATCAACTGCAGCGTCGCCACTTCTTTTGAAGGTGCCAGCTATTGGATGCACAATGGCTTTGCCATTGTTAATCACAATTTGTGCCTCAGGAGAAGAACCCATTAATTTATAATCGCCATAATCAAAGAAAAATAAATAGGGAGAAGGATTTATATTCCTAAGTGTTCTGTATACATTAAACTCATCCCCTTGAAAGGACTGTTGAAACCTTCTGCTCAATACAATTTGGAAAACATCTCCTCTCATACAATGTTGTATTCCTTGCTGCACTGCTTCACGATACTGTTGGTCGGTTAAATTTGAACTTTCAACGCCCTTAATACTAAAAGGATACTGTGGCACATCCTTACTTTTAATAAACCCAAGCAAGGCATCGTATTCCGAATCAATCCCTTCTAATTTATTTTCACATATAAAAATTTCATCTTTAAAATGGTTAAACGCAATTATATACTGGTACAAACGATAACGCATTAATGGAATCACAGGCTCCCCCGTCTTAAATTGGATTGTGTCAAAAAAGGGAATTGCATCATAAGTAGTATACCCATATAAACCCTGCGCAAAGGCAGCTTCTTTTATAGTATCTCCCTTCATTTCATATTGTTGCATATAAGCCCATATTCTATCTGGCGCAGCGTGTACATTATTAATAGTTTCTTTTTCAGGTTCCTGTGTAGGGTATTTATATTCTATTTCATTTAAAGAAGAAATTTCAATACCACCAATTGCATTTACACCAATAAAAGAATAACTATTCTCTGATGCATGCGAATCGGTACTCTCTAGTAAAATAGTATCTCTAAACTGATCCCTCAAACGTAAATAAATACCAACGGGCGTATAAGTATCCGCCAACATTTTAGTGACAGTGGTATTTATAATCATTTTTTTCATAGTACTTCATTCATGCGTTAAAAAAAGAAAACCCCGACAATTGATGTCGGGGTTTAATGTATAATTTGACAAATAGCAATGTCACTACAATACCCCAACGGATTTTGTATGCCACCACCACATGTTATTTATCTTGTTCATTGAATTCATTCTATAGCAAATTTAGTACATTACTCATCTTCAGCCAAAAAAACCTCAGTGCGTTTACTTACAACTGTTAAACCTTACAAAACCCCCTTAGTACTAGGTAATGCATCGCTATTTGGGTTACGTTTTACAGCCATTTTAATAGCTTTGGCGAAAGCCTTGAAAATGACTTCTATCTTATGGTGCTCATTCTCCCCTTTACAGCTAATGTTCAAATTACATTTAGCACCGTCACTAAAGGATTTGAAAAAGTGAAAAAACATCTCAGTAGGCATTTCTCCAATCTTTTCTCTTGAAAATGAAGCATCCCAAACAATCCAATTTCTGCCGCCAAAATCAATTAATACTTTTGCTTCTGCCTCGTCCATAGGTAGCGCATAGCCATATCGCTCCATGCCTCGTTTATCTACTAAACCTTTAGCGAAGGCTTCCCCTAAAGCAATCCCTACGTCTTCTATAGTATGATGCTCGTCTATATGCAAATCGCCGTCACATTTTATATTCAGGTCAATTTGTCCATGTCTAGCAATTTGCTCTAACATATGATCAAAGAATCCTAAGCCTGTACTTATTTTAGCGTTTCCCCTTCCATCCATATTAAGATCGATGCTAATTTTTGTTTCTTTCGTATTACGTTCATGCTTTACTTGCCTTAAGCCTAATTTCAAAAAAGAATAAATATCATTCCAGTTATTTGCTTCATAAGCTATTACCGGCCTTAATGCTATTTCTTGCTCAGGCGTAAGTGAATGTAAATTCGACTTCAAATAAATTGCCTTACAGCCTATATTCTTTGCCAATGCAATATCACTCCAGCGATCGCCAATTACATAAGAATCATGCATGTCAAAATGAACATTACTAATAATATGCTTTAATAATGCAGTACCTGGTTTACGTGTGGGTAAATTATCCTCAGCGAAAGTATTATCAATAAATATTTCATCGAAAACAAAACCTTCACCTGCCAAAGTGCGCAACATTAATTGTTGATAAGGCTCAAAGCTTTCCATAGGATAACTTGCTGTACCTAAGCCATCCTGGTTTGTTACCATTACTTTATAGTAGCCAAATTCAGCTGCGATTTTTTGCAAATTACTAATTGCACCTGGTACAAAAATAGTTTTAGCAATATCATCCACCTGAAAATCAGTAGGTGGTTCTTCCAAAATAACGCCATCTCTGTCAATAAATAATATAGGTTGCATAATAGAAATATTTTAGATTTATTTTTTCTTTAAAAGCTTTTGCACTTGCGCTATAGTCACACTAGGCGCTTTGTTTGACCAACTATTTCTAATATAATTTAATACGGCAGCAATTTCGGTTGTTGTTAAAGCTGGATTAGGTGTCATAGCATTACTATAATAATAACCATCTAATGCTACTCTTTCATTATAACCATATCTAATAATTTTTACTAACCTGGCAATATCATTACCTACCACATTAGTAGCCCCATCCAGAGGTGCATTTAAATTTGGTACACCCCCACCGTCTGCTTGGTGACAAACCAAACACTTTGTTTTATACACTTTTTCGCCAATTATTCCATTTTGCGCTTGAGCGAAATGAACACCTACGAGCAATAATAAACAAACAACTAACTTCTTACGCATACACTAAAACTATTTATTGAAAGTTATTTTAAAGATAGCTCCCTTGCTGTCATCACTCACATACAAAGCACCGTCAGCACTTTCGGCTAAACCACAAGGTCTCGCTTTTGCATTTCTTGGATTGGCTACTTTAGTATCAGCAGGAAGTCCTGAAAATCCATTTGCAAAAATTTCCCAATCACCTGAAGGTTTACCACCTTTAAAAGGGATGAACGCAACAAAATAACCTTCTTGCGGAAGTGGCGCCCTGTTCCATGAGCCATGAAATGCTATAAACGCGCCGTCCTTGTATTTAGCCGGGAATTGATCTCCTTTATAAAACAACAAAGACATTGGCGCCATATGCGCTGGAAAAGCAACAATAGGGTCTAGTGCATTATTTCCTCCTTCTTTTTTACCATCACCTCCATATTCTGGAGAAACGATTTTTTTCTTTTGTATTGGATCATAATAAATATAAGGCCAGCCGCAATCATCCCCTTCTTTAACTTCATACATTGTTTCGCCAGGTAATTCGGCGTTTTGTTCATTTGTATATAGTGCAGGGAAGAAAGAATTTAGCTGATCGCGACCATGTTGCGTAACAAATAAACTATTTGAAGTTGTATTCCAATCCAAACCAATTACATTTCTTAGTCCAGTAGCGTAACGCTTACCGTCAACATAAGTTTGATTTGTTTTTAAACCATCGAATTTCCAAACACCTCCTGCAGAATCCAAAATTGGGCAAGGCATCATTCCTTTTGATCCTGGTGTTCTGTCTTTTTCTTGGCAAGCATTTGAATAAGCCCCAATGTTTACGTAAATATTCCCCTTAGGATCCAAGGTAATTGATTTAGAAGCATGTTGTCTTCGACTAAGCAATCCTTGAATAATTGTATTTGGAGCACTCGCATTCAATACTTCGTCGTTTGCGTCTAATTTATATTGGTACACTGCATCATCAGAACTTGCATATAAATTATCTCCACGTATATAAATACCTGTACCACCATAATTAGCCCATCCAGTAATATTTTCTGCAAGCCCGTCTTTGTCTTTATCTTCTAGGCGAATAATTGACTGCCCTTTTTTGTTAGGGTAGTTTAATTTGGCAAACATTACTCCCGATTGTGTAATAGCAATATGCCTTGCTTGTCCAATATTTTCAGCAAATAGCTGCGCTTTAAAACCAGCGGGTAATACAAGGCCGGCATTTTCTTGTGCATGCACAATAGAAAATCCCAATAAGCTACCAAATACGATTAATTGTAACTGTTTTTTCATTTTTATTTTTTTAAAAACTTTAAATTATACATTCTAATTCAGCGAATACTCCTTTTAAAAATTTGCGTCAATCCATTCGGCCATTGCATCTACCAATAAAGTGTTTTCTTGTTCATTCCCAACTGTAATACGAATTGAATCGGCACAATTAGGTAAACTAGACCTATCCCTTACAATAATCCCTTTTGTACACAAATATTGGTAAAGTTTTGAAGCATTGGGTATTTTAACTAATAAAAAATTAGTATCTGATGGGTACACTTTTTCAACATGAGGCATGCTAGCTATCACTTCTGCTAAAGCAATACGCATATCCACTATATGTTGAATCATATCATTCACTTGGCCAACCTCCTCCAAAGCTTTCAGCACTAATTCCTGCGCAACTAAACTAATATTATAGGGCGCTTTTACTTTATTTAAATACCCTACAATTGCTTCACTAGCAAAACACATGCCTACTCTTAATCCTGCTAATCCCCAAGCCTTACTTAAGGTTTGTAAAACGACTAAGTTTGGGTAGTCAATAAGGGACTGTACAAAAGATTTCTGTTTTGAAAAATTAATATACGCTTCGTCTACAACAACAATCCCATTAAAATGGTTCAATATAGTTTCAATATCAATGCGGTCTAAAGAATTTCCCGTTGGATTGTTAGGTGAACAAATCCAAATGATTTTGGTGTTAGGGTCCACCAACTGTTCAATATGGGCCACATTTAATTGAAAATCTGGCAATAAAGGGGCCGATTTTATTTCAATATTATTAATGTTCGCATTTACTTCATACATAGGATAAGTAGGAGGACAAATAATAATATTGTCTTTGCCTGGTTCGCAAAATGCGCGAAAAAGTAAATCAATAATTTCATCACTTCCATTACCTAAGAATATTTGACTAGCAGGGATATTTTTTATAACAGCAAGTTTAGCTTTAACTTCTTTTTGATAAGGGTCTGGATACCTATTATACCATTTTGTCAATGGCGATCCCAGACTATTTTCATTTGCATCAAGCAATACGCTAGCTTCTCCACTATATTCGTCTTTTGCAGAAGAATAAGGTTTCAATTTTTCTATGTTTGGACGTACTATTTTTTTGATATCAAACTGCATAAATTACATTTTAGATGCTATCATATTTAATCTTACCGATACCGCATTGCTATGCGCTTGCAGGCTTTCGGCATTAGCCATTTCAATAACTGCTTGCCCAATATTTGTCAAGCCCCTTTCGGTGAGTTGTTGGAAAGTAATTTTTTTAACGAAACTGTCCATACTTACTCCACTATATGCTTTTGCATATCCATTTGTAGGCAAAGTGTGGTTTGTTCCACTAGCGTAATCCCCCACTGACTCTGGAGAATAATTGCCAATAAATACCGAACCTGCATTACTAATTTTATCGGCATATTTTTCAGCGTTTTCAATTGAAATAATTAAATGTTCTGGCGCATACTCGTTTATTAATTCAATCGCTTCTTCCTGCTTTGCTATAATTATAGCTTTAGAATTTTCTAAAGCTTTTGTAGCGAATTCTTTTCGGGGAAGTTGTTCTAGTTGTAAGTTTAATTCAACCTGAATCCGCTCAACTAATTGCTCATTAGTTGCTATTAATAAAACCTGACTATCTACTCCATGTTCTGCCTGCGATAATAAATCAGCTGCAACAAAGGAAGGTTCGGCTGTATCGTCTGCCCAAACACATACTTCACTAGGGCCCGCAGGCATATCAATCGCTACACCAGCTTGTTGAACGAGTTGCTTTGCGGCAGTTACATACTGGTTCCCCGGTCCGAATATTTTATTCACCTTAGGTACACTTGCTGTTCCATAAGCCATTGCAGCAATTGCCTGAGCTCCACCAATTGTATATATTTCATCTATTCCCACTAACCCTGCAGCATAAATAATCGCAGGATGAATTTCACCTTCCATATTAGGAGGAGTACATAAGACTATCTTATTACATCCCGCTAATTTTGCAGGTATCCCTAACATTAATACAGTCGAAAATAAAGGCGCGGTTCCCCCTGGGATATAAATGCCTACTTTATCAATTCCTATCGATTTTCTCCAACACCAAACACCCGAAGTAGTTTCAATACGTTCTACTTTCTGTGTCTGCGCTTGATGGAATTTCTCAATATTTGATTTAGCCAATTCAATTGCCTTTTTTAAAGCGATTGAAACAGCATTTTCTGCTACTGCCTTTGCAGCGTCATTCAATATTATTTGTGTTAATTCGACTTTGTCAAATGCTGCGGTATAACGCAACAATGCTTCATCTCCATTTAGTTTCACGTCGTCCAAAATAGCTTGCACTTTTGGAAGCAAATTGGATGCATCAAAAACAGGTCGGGTTAATAATACTGGCCATGCAGTCTTTGCTGGCTGATTGTATACTTTAATCATTTATAAAATCATTTTTTCAATAGGTACAACTAATATTCCTTCTGCACCTGCTGCTTTTAATTGTTCGATAATTTCCCAAAAATCACTTTCTGCAATAACACTGTGAACAC
>CAJATB010000286.1 GCA_903944755.1 uncultured Bacteroidota bacterium | reverse complement strand
TGGTTTGTGTATTATTACATAGATGCAACAGTTGAAAAAAATATAATTGAACCATTGTCGCTGCTTTTCATTCAGAACAATTTTGAAATAAAACCTGTGTTAAAAGTTTTATTAGAAAGTGAACATTTTTATGATAATTTATATATTGGCTGTCAAATAAAAAGTCCTGTTGACCATATTGTTGGCTTTTTAAGAGAAACAAGCATTGTTTTTCCTGATCCGATCACCGATACTACCGATACTTATTTTCATTACAATAATATAGTTACTCAATTAATAAATGCAGGCCAAGACATTGGCGATCCTCCTAACGTATCAGGATGGCCTGCTTATTATCAAGTTCCCAATTTTAGCGAATTATGGATAAATGCGGATACTTTACCCAAACGAAATAAGTTTACAGATTTAATGATTGAGACTGGGTATACGCGTAATGGAAAAAAAATTGTGCTTAATACCATTCAATTTGTAAAAGAAATATGCATTAATCCAAGAGATCCAAATGTGCTAACTGACTCCTTATTTAACCATTTACTATCCACTGATGTTTCTTCGGTAGCGAAAACCAACCTTAAAAAACAAATTTTATTAAGTGGACAAGATTCGGATAGGTATTGGTCAGATGCGTGGGATGGCTATATAGCGAGCCCAACAACAAATAATTTTAATTTGGTTAATATTCGTTTAAAGGCAATGATAAAATATATTATGAATTTACCAGAGTATCAATTAGCATAATATGAAAAGGAGAAATTTTTTAAAAACCTCAGTTGCTTTAATTACACCTACTATTATTAGTGGTAACCCAATTCATATTTTTGACAACAATCATCCTATTTTAAACCCGCAAGTTTTAGCAAACGTTAATAACGATAAGGTATTAGTAATTATACAATTAAGCGGAGGGAACGACGGGTTGAATACAGTAATTCCTAAAAGTGTTTATAGTAACTATTATAATGCTAGAACGAATATTGCCATTCCTGAAACTAGTATTTTGAAATTAAATAATTTTGATGCTACTGGGTTGCATCCTTCCATGACAGGGATGCAAAATTTATTTAATGACGGGAAATTGAGCATTATACAGTCGGTTGGCTATCCTGAGCCTAATTACTCCCACTTTAGAGCAACTGATATTTGGATGTCAGCTTCGGACAGTGATCAATATTTAAACACAGGGTGGGCGGGTAGGTATTTAGATTTTAACTACCCGAATTATCCAGATGATTATCCTAACGCGCAAACCCCCGACCCGCTAGCTATACAGATTGGTTCTATAACTTCCCTTACTTGTCAAGGCCCAGTAGTAAATATGGGATTAAGTATTTCAAATCCTAGTTCAACTTACAATTTATTGGATGGGGTTGACGAATTTGTACCCAATACGAATGGGGGGTATGAATTAAATTTTATCAGGACTATTGCTAAGCAAACGAATAAATATGCAACTAGGTTAAAACAGGTTTCTGATAGTATTACACAGCAAGGAACTTATCCCGCTAATAATTCACTAGCCTCACAACTTAAAATTGTTGCAAGGCTAATTAAAGGAGGCTTGGGTACGAAAATATATTTAGTGTCAACAGGTGGGTTTGATACCCATTCGAATCAGGTTCAAGCTGGGGATACCATTAAAGGCACACATGCTAATTTATTAAGCGGACTTTCAGAGGCAATTAAATCATTTCAAGATGATTTAAAAGGGCTAGAAGTGGAAGACCGGGTATTGGGGATGACTTTCTCTGAATTTGGAAGGCGTGTTAAATCAAATGCAAGTGGAGGTACCGATCATGGCGCAGCAGCACCACTATTCTTATTTGGAAAAAATTTAAGAGGGGGTGTATTTGGAACAAATCCAAATTTACCTTTAAATGCCACTGTTAATGATAATATTCCCTACCAGTATGATTTTAGAAGTATTTATAATTCTATAATTCAAAATTGGTTTTGTGTTTCAGAAACAGATGCTTTACAAGTAATGTATAAGCAATTTCCAATATTGCCAATCATTAATGCAAGCGCTTGTAGCGTTGTTGGAATAGAAACACCAGCATCGGGTAAGCCTGGTAGTATGATTAATTGTTATCCAAATCCATTTAAAACAAGCACCCAAATTGAATTTAAAGTAAATGTTGGTCATACCTTATTACAATTATTAAATAATTCGGGTACAGTAATTAGAGTACTAGTAGATGGTATGTTTAATTATGAAGGAAATAATAGTTATAGTTTATATGATAATAGCTTGGCACCTGGTGTATATTATATTCGGATGCAGCATGGGATAGAACAATATATTAAATCTGTCATTAAGCTTTAAACAGCTCCAATAAGTTTTTAATAAATAAAATGCCTCACTTTATAAGAGTGAGGCATTCAGAGAAGCACAAATAAGATAAATTTAATTAATAGTTTGCTCTGAAATCTTTCCAGTAATTTTATTTTTTAGTATTAGTTTTTTTGCACCGTAATGTGTCATTTCTTCTTTCACTAAATAATGTTCAGCATCGTATTCAACCAAATGGCTTTCTTTAGTCAATCCAGATTTGCCTCTCCAAATGTCTAAATTTACAGGCTCCCATAATTTTGATTTAGCTGAACGATATGCTGCATCAATAATAGAATTCACTATATACCCATCATAAAATGTTTCTTTTGGGGCTTCGCCTTTCTCCATGGAATTAAACATATCCATAAACATATGGTTGTAACCCAATTCATTTAATTCATCACCAACTGGAAATAACCAGCCGCGGTCGCTTTCTGCTTTTTCAGCAATATAGTCGCCTCCTTTTCCAGTAGTGAACATTTCAAAACCGGTTCTTAAAAAACTATTTATCCAAATTGTACCTTCGGTTCCCATTACTTCATCCCGTAAGTCTAAGCCACCACGGAAGGTCCAACTCACTTCAAATTGTCCTATAGCTCCATTTTCGTATTTCACTAAACCAATGGCATGGTCTTCGGCATCAATTGGCTTTACTTGTGTATCGGCCCAACACATAACTTCAATTGGTTTAATATCCTTACCAATATAACTACGTGCAATTTCTATACAATGACAACCAAGGTCTAATATGCATCCACCTCCTGCTTGGTTAATATCCCAAAACCACTCACTGTGGGGACCAGGGTGGGTCTCCCTTGATTTAGCCCACAATACACGTCCTATAGCGCCTTCCTTGACACTTTGGGACGCTTTAATGAATTTTGGGGTATATACTAAGTCTTCCAAATAGCCGTTAAAAATACCTGCTTCCTCTACAGCTATAAGCATTCTTTTTGCTTCGGCGGCATTACGTCCTAAAGGTTTAGTAGTCATGACTGCTTTTTTGTGTTTACAACAAAGCATCACCGCTATTTCATGAATATGGTTTGGCAAGGAAATACAAACCACATCTACATCTGGATGGGCGATAGCTTCCTCCATTTCAGTGGTCCAATGGGCACAATTATAATCGGTAGCAAATTGCTTAGCAGCTTCTTCGCGACGCGCATAAATACTTACAACCTTGTCCTTACTTCTATAACCTTGTAATGCATCGGCATAAAACCTGCCAATAAATCCTGCACCTAACATTGCGATTCTCATCTTGTAATATTAATTCAGTTAATAAATAAAAAAGCCTACCCAAAGGTAGGCTTTGAAGTAGTTTTTTAAGCAGCTACTTGGGCTGTATTTTTCTTCTCTTTAAAAGAAAATATAAATGCAATTAATACTGCCCCAGCAATTGCCGCAGGCGTTAGCCAAATAGTAGTCCAATTGTGCGCTGTATCACCCACTTTATTTTGGTCTACTACATATCCGCTGTACCAAGTACCAATAAACATACCCACCCCATAAGTTGCAAAAGTGAATAAGCCTTGTGCTGCATTCTTAATTGCTGCGCCAGCTTTGTTTTCGGTGTACATATAACCAGTAACAAAGAAAAAGTCATAGCAAATACCATGTAAAATAATACCTGCATATAACATCCAGCTTGCATCTATAGTACCATACGCAAAACATACATAACGTAATACCCAAGCACTCATTCCTAAAATAAGCATATTTTTCACACCAATTTTATTGAATAAGAAAGGAATAGCTAAAATAAATATTGCTTCAGACATTTGGCCCATAGTCATCTTACCAGCTACGTTTTCTAAGCCCAATTCATTTAAGAAGGGGTTGGCAAAACCATAGTAAAAAGAAAGCGGAATACAAATGAATATAGCAGCAACAAAAAACACCAAGAAGGATTTGTCTTTCAATAAAATAAAAGCATCTTTTCCTACAATACTTCCAACCGAAGTAGCCGTACCTGCACCTTTTGGCGGGGTATTAGGTAATGCAAAACTTAATAAACCTAACGCAACCGAAACACCTGCAGCTACTTGGAAAGTGCCTGCTGTTTTTTCAATGCCTAATTGGCTTATAATTAATCCTGCAACAATCCAACCTAATGTTCCAAATACGCGAATCCAAGGAAATTGTTTTCCAGGGTCGGTCATTTGAGCAAATGCAACACTATTACTTAAAGCAATAGTAGGCATGTATAATAAAGAATACACTAAAACAACCCAATAAAAGCTTTCACTATTTACTTGTGTTGCATAATATAATAATGCTGCACCCAATAGGTGCAATACACCCATAATTTTTTGAGCAGCAAAAAACTTATCAGCTATCATTCCTACAAAGAAAGGGGAGATGATAGTGGCTATAGCACCTGCACCATAAGCAGCACCAATTGCGACACCAGAACTTTTTAATACCTCACCCATATAAGTACCCATAGTTACATACCAAGCACCCCAAATATAATATTGAAGGAACATCATAGCAGCTAGTAATACACCAGTTTTTAATTTCATAGGTTTGTTTTTATCGTTAGTTTGTTTTTAGCGTATTCAATATACTAATAAATCACAAATCATCCGCCTGAAATCAATTAAAATTTACAAACTATTGCTAAATAAAAAGTCCCGCCTTTTATTCAAAAATGGCGGGACTAAGGGTTGTTATTATTTTAATAATTTAGGCTTCTAAAGCTTGTGAAATATCTGCTAAAATATCTTCTCGGTGCTCAAGGCCAACTGAAATTCTTATAAGCCCGGGAGTGATACTAGTAGCTTGGCGTTCTTCCTCTGATAATTTAGCGTGTGTGGTACTAGCTGGGTGGGAAGCAATACTTCTTGTGTCCCCTAAGTTTGCCGTAAGTGACAACATTTTTAAACTATTTAAGAACTTACGTCCAGCTTCAATGCCGCCCTTAATTTCAAAACAAACTATACCTCCTCCATTTTTCATTTGTTTTTTAGCAATTGCATAATGAGGGTGACTTGTTAAGAAAGGATATTTTACAAAATTAATTTTTGCATGTCCTTCTAATTTTTCCGCAATATATAAGGCATTGCTACAATGACGTTCCATTCTAACTTCTAAAGTCTCTAAACTTTTACTAAGTACCCACGCATTAAATGGAGAAAGAGAAGGCCCTGTGCTTCTACAAAATGAATATATTTCTTTAATCAATTCTTTTGTTCCAACAATAGCACCACCTAAAACTCGACCTTGTCCGTCAATCCATTTTGTTGCAGAATGTATGACTAAGTCGGCACCTAATTCAATGGGTGTTTGGCCAATTGGTGTTGCAAAACAATTGTCCACGTTTAAGAGTACGTTATGTTTTTTTGCAATAGCACTTACCATCGCAATGTCAACTAAATCTAACCCGGGATTGGTAGGGGTTTCTAGGTATATCATTTTTGTGTTCGGCTGAATAGCAGCTTCCCACTGTGCAGCAGTTGCATTAGCGCTAACATAGCCAAATTCCATTCCGTACTTAGGCAAATATTTTGATATCACAGTATGCGTACTTCCAAAAATAGAATTGCATGATAATAAATGGTCTCCCTTTTTTAATAAAGCCATGAATGAACCAAATACGGCGCTCATGCCACTCGCGGTTGCAAAGCCAGCTTCAGCATTTTCTAAAATGCATAAACGGTCCACAAATTCTTTTACGTTAGGGTTTGAAAAGCGACTATAAATATTGTCATCCGTTTCGTCAGCAAATGCAGCACGCATGTCTTCGGCATCATCAAAACAAAAGCTACTTGTTAAAAACAATGGGGTAGCATGTTCTCCTTCGGGAGTACGTTCAGTTTGTGTTCTTATTAATTTTGATTGATTATGCTTCATAATGCTTTGTACTTCTATTTTCAAAAAATGTATTTCTCTCGTTTCGTAATGCTAATAATTTATGCTAGATAATTTAATCCAAATTATTATTTATTAAGGTTATCCTATTTCAACCTCCCATGTGATAACGGCCCCTGCTGCTCTTAAAGTCGCAGCCACAGAGCAATATTTATCCATCGATAAAGCACATGCTTTTTCGGCCTTTTCTTTACTCATTGTTCCTTTTAACTGAAACACAATATTTATGGCTGACCATAAAGCAGGTTCTTTGCCTACTTCACGTTCTCCATTAATAATCATTTCAAAGTGCTCAATGCTTTCTTTTTGTTTTTTTAAAATCATCACCACATCAACAGCACTGCATCCCCCTAAGGCGCTTAATAAAGCTTGCATAGGACGCACACCATTGCCATGGCCTCCTTGATCTACCGGAATATCCATAGTCATTTGTTGGCCTGCTTCGTCGGTAGTTATAAATTGATAGTCTTTGTCTATTTGCTTTAAATGAATCCTTGCCATAGGTGAATGCTTGTTAGTATTTGGCGAAATATAAATTCCAGTCTTTATGCAAATGTAAAACAAATGTGTAGTTACTTTGCATAAGAACAGTAAAAAATGGGCCCATTAGTATATCATTATAATCAGCCGTTTACCTTAGAATGCGGGGTGAGTTTACCACAACTAAAAATAGCCTATCATACTTACGGTGAGTTTACCCCAGGTAAGAAAGTGGCCTGGGTATGTCATGCGCTTACTGCTAATTCCGATGTCACTGATTGGTGGAAAGGGCTAGTAGGAGAAGGTTGTTTAATAAATCCAACTGACTATTATATTGTTTGTGCGAATATTATTGGCTCTTGCTATGGTTCAACTGGCCCTTTAAGTATTGATGATATAGGAACCTCCATTAGCTATGACAATTTTCCAACTATTACTATCCGTGATATGGTGCAAGCTCATATCTTGTTACGCCAACATTTAGGCATTGAACATATTGATTTATTAATGGGTGGAAGTATGGGAGGCTACCAAGCACTGGAGTGGGCTATCTTTGAGCCTAAGGTTATTGAAAAAATGTTCTTAATTGCTACATCCCCTTCGGAAAGCGCTTGGGGGGTTGCAGTTCATACCGCGCAACGTTTAGCAATTGAAGCCGATTGCACATGGAAAGAAGCAAAGCCAAATGCAGGTGCAAAAGGGTTAAAAGCAGCACGTGCTATTGGCATGTTAACTTATCGTAATTATGCCATTTTTCAAGAAAAGCAAACCGACGAAGATCCCGAAAAAATAGATAATTTCAAAGCCTCCGCTTACATGATTTACCAAGGAGACAAATTGGTTAAACGCTTTAATGCTTATAGTTATTGGTTGTTGACAAAATCAATGGACAGTCATCATTTAGCACGTAAACGTGGTGGTAATTTAATGGCAACATTAGCGGGCATACAAATCCCAACATTTATTATGGGCATTAATAGTGATATTTTATGTCCTCTGGATGAGCAACGTTTCATGGAACAACATATGCCTAATGCGACTTTGGTAGCCATTGATTCTTTGTATGGGCACGATGGTTTTATTATTGAAACAGCTCAAATAACTACAAATTTAAAAGCCTGGTTGGGTAATCTAGGCTAGCTACTATTTCATTATTAATTGAGCTAGTAAGAGTGCCACACACAATGCAATAATAATATAATTCTTTTTATTGCATTGCCCTTTTAAAACAACTAGCGTGACAGTGCCTAAAAATGATAGGGTTGTCAATATTATCCCAATTTTAATATTATACCAAGGTGAGTTGCTGTAATAAAATGACATTGAGAAAATAGAAAGTATGCTTAAAAGAAGCAAAGTTGCCTTATTTTTTTTTGTCATATTTATTTATTTACAATCAGAGTAATCTAATTGACATTCAGTTCTCATTGCTTGTAAGTGTTCCAAAGCGGTTGCTCCACATATACTTTGAAAAAATACACCACCCCATCCGCCAGTAACAACTCCTATGCCTATTGCAGTGGTAGTGCATCCAATAACTTCTGCAGTGTATATAATATTGCTTAGTTTTGAGCAATTCTTAAATCTATCGTCACACTTGTTGCTCATTCTGAGTGACTTTTTTACAATGTTAGTGTTTTCATTTTCAATTTCATTTAATATATTTTGTAATTCTATTTTTGTCCATTTTGGTAAGGATGAATATCTTTTCTTGATTGAGATTAATAAAGTTGATTGTTTTTCAAAAAATGACTCACAATCCTTTATTGTATCAAATCCTAGAATATTTGATAGTTGTTGTTTTTCAAAAAAAGTAAGATTTGTTTTTTTCAATAAAATACTAGTGTTTTCTTTTTTATCTTGCATTTTGGAGACCAATATTTTATTTAATATTAATAGTTCAATTACCTCTTTGTCTGATTTTAAACTAGAAATGCTTTGAATATTTTCTAGGTGGTTGCTAAAGTCCTTTTGACAAGATGAGAGTAGTAAACACAATAGAGTGAACGATGATAGAGTTTTTTTCATTTTTTTTGTTATTATTTTAAATGAAATTAAAAGTATATCGGTTTCGGAAATTAAGTATTTATACTTGAAATTAGTTGATTTAAATTACCTAAACTATGCCTGCATAATTTTAGCTTTTTCCCAATTTAAGAACTAATTTTATAAAAAAGAACGTATGAAATTTTTAAGACAAATTGGGGAGTATTTATTTATTGTAAAGCGTGACCCAAAAGTGGAAAGAACAACTATGACTAAGGCAATGCATGGCATGAATCGACTTTCACTATTCATGTTTCTGATTGGCTTATTGGTGATGCTTTTTAAGCTAGTTATTTTGCCGATGTTTAAATAGAACTGCGTTTAACTAACATGTTGTTTATTTGTGGAGTTCTTCCCAAATAATTGCTGCAGCAACTTCTGTTGCACTTTCACCTGTGTATAAAGCGGTTTTCAATGCTGCATAATCGGCTTGTATTTGAGCTTGTTTAGCAGGATCTTCTAATAGTTGCTTTAATGCCAAAACAACATTTTTTGTGTTTAAATTTTCTTGTATTAATTCTTTTACAACCTCTCTATCCATAATTAAATTCACCAATGCAATGAATTTAATTTTCACAAAACGTTTTGCTAAATAAAGAGTGATAGGGTTCCCTTTATAACAAACTACTTCAGGTACATTTAAAAGTGCAGTTTCTAAAGTGGCAGTACCACTAGTTACTAATGCGGCTTTACTATGATTTAATAATGCGTAGGTATTGCCTTTTACAATATGAATATTTTGTCCATTAGGGATAAGTGATTCAAACCAAGTATCGTCTAGGCCTGGTGCTTGTGCAACTGCAAAATGATACCCAGGGAAATGCTTAACAACACTTAACATGACCGGCAATTTTTTAAGTATTTCTTGTTTTCTACTACCTGGTAATAAAGCAATAAGTGATTGTCCTTGTAAACTAGGTATTGGGTGTGGCAAATTAGTTTGACTTTCTAAAACTTGCATTAAAGGATGCCCAATATAATCCACCTCCCAATTCCATCGGTCTTTAAAATATTTTTTTTCAAAGGGCAGAATGCATAATAAACGGTCAATGCTTTCTCGCATAGCGGGCACCCTGTTTTCTTTCCATGCCCATACTTGTGGTGCAATAAAATAAATCACTTTTAAGCCTTTCTGCTTTGCCCATTTTGCAATGCGTAAATTAAACCCAGGGTAGTCGATACAAATTACTACATCAGGTTTAAAGGCTTCAATATCTTTTTTACAAAAAGAAATATTTGAAAGAATGGTGTGTAGGTTCAATAATACTTCTACAAAACCCATAAAAGCTAATGTCCTATAATGTTTTACTAAATTTCCGCCGGCAGCTTGCATTAAATCGCCACCCCAACATTGGATGGTTGCGTCAGCATCTTTTGCTTTAATTGCTTTAATTAAATTAGCACCATGTAAATCTCCGCTGGCTTCTCCAGCAATAATATAATAACGCATTTATAAAAACCATTTACTTGCAATGGCAACCACTGCATAAATACATGTTGTAAAGAAGATACCTTTTGCCATTTTATCGAGGCGTTTTTGAATGAGGAAAGTAAGTGCCGCTCCGTTTAACAGCAATGAAACACTTATCATTCCAGACAGAATTGATTTTTGCTGATTTAATAATTCCAAAAATTCGGGTACACTAAACATGCTAAATTTCCATTGGTAAAAAATAGCAAAACCTAAAAAGGGTAGGGCTAATCCCAATAGTACACCAAGTATATAATTGTCTTTTACCATTTCCACTTTTTATTTAATTTTTCTTTAATAATATGGTTGGTTAAATCAAATTGAACAGGCACCACGCTAACGTAATTATTTTTTAATGCCCAAACGTCGGTGTCCTTTGATTTGTCAAAGTTTACAAAGGCGCCCGTTAGCCAATAATATTTCTTGCCATGTGGGTCAGTTCTTTCAACAAATTTTTCCTCGTATTTGGCATATGCTTGTTTACATATTTTAATGCCCTTAATTAAATCAGTAGGCACTTTAGGAATATTTACATTCAAGCAAAGGTGCTTGTCAACTGTTTTGTCGGCTAATAGTTTTGCAATAATAATACCTGCATAATGTTTTGCAGCGGTAAAATCGGCTTCTACACTCAAATCCAACAAGCTAAATCCAATACTTGGAATACTTTCAATGGAAGCTTCCAGGGCAGCGGACATAGTCCCCGAATAAATTACATTAATAGAATGATTGGCTCCATGATTAATGCCACTTAAGCAAATAGTGGGTTTCCGATGAAGTACTTTGTCAACAGCTAGTTTAACGCAGTCAACAGGTGTACCACTACATGAATAGGCTTCAACGCCGTCTATATAATGTACTTTATTAAGTCTCAAATGTTCGCCAATGGTAATTGCGTGTCCCATACCACTTTGCGGCTTGTCGGGTGCCACCACTACTACTTTGCCAAAAGGCATGGCTGCTTCCACTAAGGCCCTAATGCCAGGTGCGTTGATACCGTCGTCATTTGTTATTAAAATAACAGGTTTTTCAGATTTAATTTTAGCCATAATGCAAGTTAACTAGAAGGGTGGTTTGAAACAAAATTAAGAAATTACTAAAAATATTTGGAAAAACTAAAAAGTTTAGTAAATTGCACTAAAATCATTAGTTATGTCATACGCAGGTAAGAATTTAAAATACATCAGAAAGCAGCGCGAATGGACACAAGAAGAAATGGCCAACCAACTTCAAATTAAGCGTTCCTTAGTGGGTGCTTATGAAGAAGAAAGGGCAGCCCCAAGGTTAGAAGTTCAAGAGGCTATTTGTACACTTTTTAACATTAGCTTGGAAGAATTCCTCTTTCAGGATTTGTCCGAAAAGAATGCATCAGGGGAAGGGGGAAGCAAAACCTCCAATTCCTATTTAGAGCGTCGTCGTTCCATGAAATCAGACAAGTCAAATAACCTTAGTCAAATAGTTCCCTTTGTACCTGTAAAAGCAGCGGCTGGTTATTTAGCTGGTTATGCCGATCCTGAATTCCTAGACGAGTTAAACACCTTCACCTTGCCAATGTTGGCGCCAGGTGACTACCGTGCCTTCGAAATTATCGGTGATAGTATGTTGCCAACACCAAGCGGAAGTGTGATTGTTGGCGAGAAGGTAGAGAGTTTTATACACGTAAAGAACAGCAATACCTATATTGTAGTATCAAATTCTGATGGAGTAGTATATAAAAGAATCATCACCAATGACGATCATAAAGAAAAGCTTACTTTATTGAGTGACAATCCTTTATATGAGCCATATCAAGTTAATACTCAAGATATAGTAGAAATTTGGAAGGCGGTTTATATTATCCATAAAGCCGGTTCACAGCCAATGTGGAATGTAGACCAATTAGCAGGAGTGGTTAGCAGTTTGCAGGATCAGATTAGTACCATGAAGCGTACAATGAACTAAATTCTAGTCATCTTATATTCAAATCCCGATTGCTCAAAGGCTTTCGGGATTTTTTATTGTACTAAGATGCGTTAAATAACTGTAATTGAATTGATGGATCATTTCGAACAGAAGGAGCTCCAGGTAGCAGATAGTTGGGGGGGTATGTTAATCCTTGAAATACAGGGTTCAAGCAGAAGATAAATAGCTTTTAATAAGAATAGCCTAAGTATTTGATTAATATATACTTAGGCTATTCTTATTAAAATTTAATTATAATTAAAGAGGTAATAATTATTCCCATTCTATTGTTGCTGGAGGCTTACTGCTAATGTCGTAAACAACTCTATTAATGCCTCTTACTTCATTAATAATTGCATTACTAACATGGGCTAAAAACTCGTAAGGGAGGTGTGCCCAATCTGCCGTCATGCCATCAACCGACGTAACTGCTCTTAGTGCAATGGTGAATTCATAGGTTCTTTCATCTCCCATTACGCCTACACTTTTAACCGGTAGTAGAATGGTTCCAGCTTGCCATACCTTGTTATATAGGTCAAATTCCTTCAGTGATCTCATATAAATGTCGTCTGCACGTTGTAATCAGTCCACTTTTTCTGGTGTAATATCACCTAATATGCGAATAGCCAACCCTGGTCCTGGGAATGGGTGGCGGTTAATTAGGTCGGCCGGGATGCCTAACTCAAGTCCCACTTTTCTTACTTCGTCCTTAAATAAGTACCTCAGTGGTTCCACTAGGCTTAGATGTAAAGTATCAGGTAGACCACCTACATTATGGTGTGACTTTATAGTCTGAGAGGGCCCATGAACGCTAACACTTTCAATTACGTCAGGGTATATTGTTCCTTGACCTAAAAACTTGGCTTCCAGCATATTAGAAGCTTCTATTTGAAATACATTTATAAATAGTTTTCCAATAATTTTACGCTTTTCTTCTGGGTCCGACTTGCCTGCTAAAGCATCATAAAACATTTGCTTAGCATCAATTCCTTTTACGTTTAATCCAACTCTCTCATATATATCTAATACATTTTGGAACTCGTCTTTCCTTAAAACACCATTGTCTACAAAAATACCATGAAGTCGATTTCCAATGGCTTTATGAATTAGGGTAGCGGCAACTGTGCTATCTACCCCTCCGCTTAAAGCCATAATTACATGCCCATCTCCAATTTGAGCTTTTAACTTATCAACCGTTTCTTGTACAAAGGAGGCTGGTGTCCAATTTTGTTGACAACCACAAATACCTACCAAAAAGTTCTTTATCATTGTTTTTCCTTCCGAGGAATGATATACTTCAGGGTGGAATTGAAAGCCGTGTAGGCTATTGCCAGTATCCTGCTTTTTCCTAAAGGCAGCTACAGGGATACTGTCGGTATCAGCTAAAAGTTCAAAATTTTCAGGTAATTGAGTGATAGAGTCGCTATGGCTCACCCATACCTGGCTATTATTGGGGACATTTTGGAATATAATATCTTCTTTTTGGATACGTAACTGTGCACGTCCGTATTCCCTTTTATTTGACTTTTCTACCTTGCCTCCAAAGTTTTTGGCACTTAATTGGGCGCCATAACAAACAGTAAGCACCGGTATTTTGGCCAACATGGCTTGAATATCCACATTTGGGGCGTCGGGTTCGTTTACACTAGCGGGGGATCCGCTTAGGATGATACCTTTTAGGGTGCCATCAAACTCAATTTTACTATTAAATGGCTTGATTTCGCAATAAACATTAGCTTCCCTTACAGCCCTGGCTATAAGTTGTGTGTATTGGCTGCCAAAGTCGAGGATGAGTATTTTTTCAGTCATGCGCGAAGATACACAAAAAAAAATCCTACCGATTAGGGTAGGATTAATATTTTATCTTGATAGCGAAGCTATAGAGGATTACTTTTTCTTAACAGCGATTGCTACTGCAACGTGCTTAGCCAACTTACTTTTTAAATTAGCAGCTTTGTTTTTATGGATAATTCCACGTTTTGCTAATTTATCAATTTGAGAAACGATGTTTGGTAATTTCTCGTCGTAAGCTTTTTGCTCTTCTATTGTCTTTAAAT
This sequence comes from uncultured Bacteroidota bacterium, assembly GCA_903944755.1. Classification (GTDB taxonomy): domain Bacteria; phylum Bacteroidota; class Bacteroidia; order Chitinophagales; family Chitinophagaceae; genus Sediminibacterium. The sequence goes on along the minus strand of CAJATB010000286.1, from coordinate 9,880 downwards.
CACGAATAGCGTTACGGGTAGTTTTACCATAATAACGGTTTCTATCGCGACGTTTAGTTGCTTGTCTTACATCTTTTTTGGTAGCCGAATGATTTGCCATGTACTAATTAATTTTCAGGAGGGCAAAGGTAAGGGAAGAAGGCTAATAATTAAAATTAAAATCAAAAAAAAATAAAAATAGACCTAATATATTGAATATCAAATACTTACATCGAAATTACGCAAATGCTCCCTTTAGTGTTCATTATTCACTAAAATACCTTGTTGTATAATTTCGATTCTCGGTATTTCTTCCATGTTTTTATTCAATTTTTCATACATAATCAATCATTTAACCCGATATTTGCCCTCCGTATTTTCACCTAAATACAGCAATTTAAATGAAGGATTTCACCTATATAACCAACTCGCACCCAGCCTTTATTGAAGGGCTATATCAGCAATTTTTAACGGATTCAAGTTCAGTGGATCCCGATTTAAAAAAGTTTTTTGAAGGTTTCGACTTTGCAATTCAAAACGGGGTCTCTACAGGTACTGAAACAAATGTTACAACAACAAGTTCAACTTCAGTTGATTGGGAGAATGAAATAAAAGTATACAGGTTAATATTAGGGTACAGAAACAAAGGCCATTTAGTGGCAACGACAAATCCAATTCGCGAAAGAAAGGACAGGAATGCAAATTTAGCTTTGTCTTTTTTTGGTTTAACCGAAGCCGATTTGGATAAAACTTTTAATGCAGGTAGTTTAATTGGTTTAGGAGCAACAAGCTTGAAGCATATATTAACGCATTTGCAAAATGCTTACGCAAAGAATATTGGCATTGAATATAAATATATTGCCGACCAAAAGATAGTGGATTGGTTAACAGAAGAAATGGAAAATAATTTCTCTGCACCTATTTCTATTGAACAAAAAAGCCGCATACTAGAAAAATTAAACCATGGTGTAATTTTTGAAAAGTTTTTACACACGAAATATATTGGTCAAAAGCGTTTTTCACTAGAAGGGGGTGAATCAACTATTCCTGCATTAGACGCTATTATTAATACTGCTGCTGAAGTAGGTGTTGAAGAAGTAGTTATAGGAATGGCACACAGAGGTAGGTTGAATGTCCTTGCAAACATTATGGGTAAAACCTACGAACAAATATTTAGCGAGTTTGAGGGTACTGCAGTGTTAGACCAAACAATGGGAAGCGGAGATGTTAAATACCATATGGGTTACAGTTCAGAAGTGGAAACCTTGAATCATAAAAAAGTGCATTTAAAATTAATGCAAAACCCTTCTCATTTAGAAGCAGTGGACCCTGTTGTATTAGGATTTGCACGCGCAAAAGCAGATGTATTATACAACGCAGATTTTAGTAAAGTACTACCCATTTTAATTCATGGGGATGCCTCGGTTGCTGGACAAGGAATTGTTTATGAAATTTTGCAAATGTGCAACCTGCATGGATATAGAACAGGAGGAACAATTCATTTTGTAATTAATAATCAAATTGGGTTCACTACCGATTTTGATGATGCAAGAAGTGCAAATTATTGCACCTCATTAGCAGCAATGGTGCAGGCACCTGTTTTACATGTTAATGGCGACGATGCGGAAGCTGTTTACAAGGCAGTGGTAATTGCTACAAAGTATAGGCAACAGTACCATAGTGACATATTTGTTGATATGGTTTGTTACCGAAAACATGGTCACAACGAAGGAGACGATCCAAAGTATACACAACCTCAATTATATAATTTAATTGAAAAACATAAAAATCCTAGAGAAACTTATGTTGAATTTTTGCTGCAGAACGGCGCGCCTGATGCACAAAATTTAGCGAAGGAAATGGAAAAAAAGTTTTGGTCTGACTTACAAGCAAGGTTAGATGAAGTAAAGCAAAACCCGCTACCTTATAAGTATCAGGCGCCTGATTTAGCTTGGAAGGCCATGCGCAAAGCCACTCCCGACGATTTTCATGAATCCCCGAGTACTGCAATTGAAGCTGGTCAAGCTAAAACAATTTTTGAGGCATTGATGAAATGGCCTGAAAGTTTCTCTCCTCTTAAAAAAGTTGAAAAATTAATTCAGGAAAAAATAAGGCTATACCAAACAGAAAATAAAATTGACTGGGCTACTGGTGAACTAATGGCGTATGCTTCTTTATTAGCAGAAGGTAAAACCGTTCGAATGAGTGGACAGGATGTGAAGCGTGGTACATTCAGCCATCGTCATGCTGTGTTGTTTGACGAAAACACAAATGAACAATATGTTCGTTTGGATCATGTAGCTGCAGATCAACAACCTTTTAGAATTTATAATTCTTTACTAAGTGAATACGGTGTGCTAGGTTTTGAATATGGCTATGCCTTAGCAAATGCAGAAGCATTGGTTATATGGGAAGCACAATTTGGTGATTTTTGTAATGGTGCTCAAACTATTATTGACCAGTTCATTGCTGCAGGCGAACAAAAATGGCAAAGACAAAATGGGGTAGTCATGTTATTACCACACGGTTATGAAGGACAAGGTCCTGAACATAGTAGTGGAAGAATGGAAAGGTTTTTGCAACAATGCGCCGAGTATAACATGGTTGTCACAAATATTACTACTGCTGCTAATTTATTCCATGCATTAAGACGTCAGTTAACTTGGTCGTTCCGAAAACCAATGATTAATTTTTCGCCTAAAGCAAATTTAAGAAGCCCTTGGACCTTTAGTGATATGAATGAATTATCACAAGGAGGTTTTAAAGAAGTAATTGACGATACTTTTGTGCAAAGTGCCGAGGGGGTGAAAAAAGTATTATTTTGCTCAGGTAAAATTTATTACGAATTAGCGGAGAAGCAAAAAGTTGAAAACAGAACGGATATAGCCATTGTAAGAATTGAGCAGTTATATCCATTACCTACAAGACAAATTACAGCATTGTATCAGAAATATGCTAAAGCAATTTGGTTCTGGGTACAGGAAGAGCCTTTAAATATGGGTGCGGCTAGCTATTTGCAAATGAATTTGAAGGCCATTAAATATGGTGTAATTAGTAGACAAGCTAGTGCGTCCACAGCAACTGGTTTTTCAAAAGTACATGCGAAAGAACAAAATGATATAATAACAACAGCGTTTTCTATTTAAAAAATAAAACATGATCTCAATTAAAGTTCCAAGTGTAGGGGAATCAATTACAGAAGTTACTTTGTTAAAATGGACAAAGAAAGAAGGAGCATGGGTTGACCGTGATGAAGTAATTGCAGAATTAGAAAGTGAAAAAGCCACTTTTGAAGTAAATGCAGAACAAGCAGGTACTTTAATTCAAAAAGCCAAAGAAGGAGATAGTATATTAATAGGCGATGTGTTAGCTGAGATTGACGAAACAGCTGCAAAACCAGCACAGGTTGAAGTGCCAGTAAGCGCAATGCCAGTAGCTGCTCCAGTAGCTGCTGCTGTGCCTACTCAAGCACCAGTTGCCGCGGTTGCTAACAACCTTAAAACTTCTCCTGTTGCTGCTGCTATTATTGCAGACAAACAAGTAGACGCTACTCAAATTAAAGCAAGTGGGTATGCTGGAAAAATAATGAAGACAGATGTGTTAGAAGCATTAGCACAACCAGGTAAAGTTGCCTTTAAGGGACAAACTTTATTTTCTCGTGAAGTACGTTCTGAGAAAATGAGTAACCTGCGTAAAACAATTAGCCGTCGTTTAGTGGAGTCTAAAAATACTACGGCCATGTTAACTACTTTTAATGAAGTAGACATGACTGCTATAATGCAAATAAGAAAACAGTTTAAGGATAAGTTTAAAGAATCACATGGCGTAAACTTAGGTTTCATGAGCTTTTTTACAAAAGCTTGTGCCATTGCATTAAGTGAATGGCCAACAGTAAATGCGTACATTGATGGAGATCAAATTTTGTATCACGATTATGCGGATATTAGTATTGCAGTAAGTACGCCGCGAGGTTTAACGGTACCTGTAATTAGGAACGTTGAAAGTTTGAGTATGGCTGAAATAGAAAAAACGGTAGTTGTGTTAGCTGGTAAGGCTAGAGATAGTAAATTAACTGCAGAGGATTTAACGGGTGGCACATTTACTATAACAAACGGTGGCGTATTTGGAAGTTTAATGAGTACACCTATTATTAATATTCCACAGTCTGCTATTTTAGGAATGCATAAAATTCAGGACCGTCCTATGGCGGTGAATGGTAAAGTTGAAATTTTGCCAATGATGTATTTAGCCTTAAGTTATGACCACCGTATTATTGACGGACGCGAGAGTGTAGGCTTCTTGGTTCGTGTAAAAGCATTGTTAGAAAATCCGGCTTTATTATTAATGGGTAAGGACCCAGTAGTAAGCTTATTAGAAATTTAAAAAATACAGAAGTCATGTTTAGGCATGACTTTTTTTTATGCATCAAGTTATACATCAAAATATTGCAAGTAAGTTATTGGAAGCTTACGACGGGCAGGAGCCATTGGCGAATTATTTAAAAAAATATTTCGCAGCCAATAAGAAACACGGTAGTCGCGATCGCAAAAGCATTAGTGCTTTTTGTTATGCAAGTTTTAGGGAGCATTTCAAAAGCTTCCCATTAGAAAAGTATATTTCAAAACAAATTGATATTCCTACGTTTATTGCTTCACATAAAGTGCAGCCATTACTTTTTATTCGAATAAGGCCTTGGCAAAAGGAAAAAGTAATTCAAAAATTACATGCAGCACAAATACAATTCAAGCAAGAAAGTGAAAATTGTTTATCCTTTGCAAATGCAACTTCGTTACAAAATTTATTAGAATTGAATAAGGAGGCGGTGATTCAGGATCGTAATTCTCAAGCCTTATCTAGCTTGTTAAAACTAGTTCCAACTAGTATTGATAATGTAATTAATGTATGGGATGCTTGCGCTGCAAGTGGAGGCAAATCTATTCTGATGTATGATTTCATGGATAATATAAAAATTCATGTGACCGATGTGCGTGATACTATTTTACATAATTGCGAAAAGCGATTACAAGAAGCAGGGATTAGGCCTGCATCGGTGCAAGTAGTTGATTTAACTTATCCCTTTGATATTAAAAAACAGTTTGATTTTGTATTTGCCGATGTGCCCTGTTCTGGGAGTGGTACTTGGGGTAGAACACCTGAACAATTAAATTATTTTAAGGAACCACAATTAGATAAGTACATAAAATTGCAAGCACAGATAGTGCAGAACTTAATACCAGCAATAAAAGTAAATGGTCATTTATTATTTGTTACTTGTTCTGTTTACGAAAAAGAAAACGAGCAAAATGTGGCAGCAATACTTGCAACTGGAAAGTTTAAGTTAGTAAAGGAGCAATATTTTGAGGGATATAAACAACAAGCTGATACTTTATTTGGGGCCTTGCTACAAAAAATAGCGGAGTAGTAAGTGTAATACTTGTGTGAACTAATGCTACAATGAGAAGCTCGGCATTAACTGCCCACTTTGAATAATGCCACCGGCTACAACATCATCTCCTTCGTAAAATACAGCACTTTGCCCTGGCGCAATACTTTTTACATTTTCGTAAAATTTAGCTTGCACTCCATTGTCGGTATTGGATAAGGTGCATAATGCACCAGTATCATGGTACCTAATTTTCGCCATCAAATCCATTGGAGCATCTAAGTGATCATATTTTATCCAGTTCAACCTAGCGACCATCATGTCATTTTGTTCTAAATCATTTTCGTCTCCTAACACTACCAAATTTTTAATGGGGTCAATTGAAATTACATAAATGGGTTTGCCCAATGCAATTTCTAATCCTTTTCTTTGCCCAATCGTATAAAAAGGGTAGCCCTTATGTTTGCCTAATCTTTTTCCTTTTGTATCTACAAACCAACCACCGTTAACGCGTTCTTCTAATCCATCTACACGACGTTTTAAAAAACCACGGTAATCATTGTCTGGCACAAAACATATTTCATAACTCTCGCTTTTCTTTGCTAATTCAGGATAGCCTAAATCAATAGCCATTTGACGAATGTCCTTTTTATGCATGCCGCCCAATGGTAAAATGGTGCGCTTTAATAAATCTTGGTCTACGCCCCATAATACATAACTCTGGTCCTTAGTTTCATCCAACCCTTTTGAAATTACATAACGTCCATTGGTATGTTGGCGTACTTTGGCATAGTGTCCAGTGGCGATAAAATCGCAACCCATGGCATCGGCTCTTTTTAACAAAGCCCTCCATTTAATATGCGTATTACACATTACACATGGGTTAGGTGTGCGGCCAGCTAAATATTCTTCTACAAAATTTTCGATAACAAAATCTCCAAATTCTTCTCTAATATCTAAAATATAATGTGGGAAACCATTATTTACAGCGGCTAAACGTGCGTCATTGAATGAATCAATATTACAGCATCCAGTTTCTTTTCCGTTGGTATTGCTTGTTGAATAATCCCAGGTTTTCATGGTAATACCTACTACCTCATAACCTTCATTGTGGAGCATTAATGCTGCTACCGTACTGTCAATCCCGCCACTCATGGCTACTAATACTTTTCCTTTTTTGCTCATAGTTGTTAGGCCAGTTAAATGTTGGCTTAGCACAAAAGTAACTTATCCTGAGCACTTTATCATTTTGGGGGTAAAAGGAGCCCAGAATTTTGTTGTCGAAAACCGAAAAATACTATCTTCATCCTCATAAAACGACAAAATACAAGAAAATGATCAAGTTACAAGTAATCGGAAATTTAGGCAAAGACGCCTTAGTAAACAACGTAAACGGTAAATCCGTAATCAATTTTAACGTTGCACACACAGAACGTTTTAAGGACGCTCAAGGAAATCAAAAAGACAGAACTACATGGGTTGACTGTTCTTATTGGACTGACCGCGTTGCAGTAGCACCTTATTTAAAGAAGGGTACGCAAGTATACGTGGAAGGCACTCCTGATGTTAGGTCTTATACAACTGCAGATGGCCGCAACGGAGCTTCTTTAACATTGCGTATCACATCGGTTCAATTATTAGGTGCTAAACCAGGTGGCACTACTGCTCCTGACCAAAGTGCTGGGGCTTCTTATGCTCCAAGCAGTGCTTCACCAGCTGGGGATGATTCACCAGTGGATGATTTACCATTCTAATTTAGTAGTCTAATTTATTAGGCCAAAAGAATTCATATTTTTACAAGGTGTACTTCGGTACACCTTTTTTTATTTGTAAATTTGTAGCCTATTCAATTAATATGAGTGACACTATTTATTCCTATCAACAGCTGTATCAATTTTCGTTAAGTGTTTTTAAAAAAATGGGCTGCTCAAATGAGGATGCTACACTAGCGACTAGTGTATTATTGTCGGCCGATTTAAGAGGAATAGACTCTCATGGTATTGCAAGGTTAGTTGGGTATGTAAGGCTATGGGAAGTAGGAAGAATTAATCCAACACCTAATATTCGGGTTGTGTATGAAACACCTTCCACCGCCGTGGTTGACGGGGATAGGGGATTAGGTTTAGTGGTGGCACCTAGGGCAATGCAAATAGCTATTGATAAAGCAAAACAAGTGGGTTCGGGATGGGTGAGTGTTAAAAATAGCAATCACTTTGGTATTGCGGGTTATCATGCAATGATGGCATTGTCGCAAGATATGATTGGCATGGCAATGACCAACGCGAGTGCATTAGTAGCACCTACCTATGCGGCTGAAAAATTATTAGGCACTAATCCTATTGCGGTAGCTGTGCCAGCGGGGGAAGAAGCACCCTTTGTTGCCGATTTTGCTACCACTACTGCAGCAAATGGAAAACTAGAAATCGCACAACGAAAAAATGAACCCATTCCTGAAGGATGGGCGCAGGATGCTGCTGGTAAAACTTCTACAGATGCCGCTATCTTAAAAAAAGGAGGGGCTTTGTTGCCATTGGGATCAGAGAAGGAACAAGGAAGTCACAAAGGCTACGCATTAGGTTCAATAGTAGATATTTTTTCGGGGGTTTTAAGTGGGGCGAGCTTTGGTCCTTGGGCACCTCCCTTTCCTGCATATGTTCCTATACCCGAAAATATGCCAGGTGAGGGATTGGGGCATTTTTTAGGGGCCATGCGCATTGACGGTTTTAGGCCTGCAACCGATTTTAAAAGTAATATGGATTTGTGGCTAACCCGTTTTAGAAACGCAAAGCCAATTGAAGGGCAAGGACAAGTATATGTGGCGGGAGATATAGAAAGAATGATAGAAGGAGCAAGAATGAAAAATGGAATACCGTTGGTTGCCGAAGTGGTTGCAGATTTAACAGCGCTTGGCACAAAATTGAATATACAGTTGTAGTATGTATACTAACACGCGTTTGCGATTTCCTATTTATCTTTAACTATCTAAAAAGAATAAGCATGAGAGTAATGAAGTTTGGGGGTACAAGTGTTGGAAAGCCTGAGCGAATGCATCAAGTATCACAATTAATAACGCGTGATGACGAACCTACTATAGTTGTGTTGAGTGCTTTAAGTGGCACTACTAATTCATTAGTTGAAATAAGTAATTGTTTATCATCAGGTGACAATGAAGGTGCAACTGCTAAAACGGAAGCATTAGAAAAACACTACCAGCAGTTTATTATTGACTTAATAAAATCACCTGAATTGCTTTCAAAAGCACAAGATGTGCTAAAGGAACATTTTGAATTTTTACGAATTACGCAACGCGTTTCACTTAGTGATGCCTTGAATAAAGATATACTTGCTCAGGGAGAATTAATGAGTACAAAATTATTTTCTTTGTATTTGGAGCAAGAAAAAATAGAACATGCTTTAATACCAGCGTTGGAATTTATGAAGTTGGATATTAATGAAGAACCTGATTTAGTTTTGATTGAAGAAAAAATTAAAGTAGTATTAGCGCATCACCCCTCAAAAAAACTTTTTATTACGCAGGGCTATATTTGCAGAAACGTAAAAGGAGAAGTAGATAATTTAAAACGTGGTGGTAGTGACTATACAGCTTCCTTAATTGCAGCTGCAGTAAAAGCTACAGTTTGTGAAATTTGGACTGATATTGACGGAATGCATAATAATGATCCTCGTGTAGTGGACAAGACGGTAGCTATTGAGCAACTAAGCTTTGATGAAGCTGCAGAGTTAGCCTACTTCGGCGCTAAAATTCTACATCCAACTTGTATTTGGCCTGCACAACAAGAAAACATTCCAGTTAAATTGTTAAACACTATGCAGCCAACTGCTGCAGGTACAGTCATAAAAAAAGAAGCAGGCAGTGTTGGGGTAAAAGCGGTTGCAGCAAAAGACGGTATCATTGCTATCAAAATAAAGAGCAGTAGGATGTTACTAGCTTATGGTTTTCTAAGAAAAATATTTGAGGTGTTTGAGAAATACAAAACACCCATTGATATGATCACTACTTCAGAAGTAGCAGTTTCGGTAACTATCGATACCGATGAACACTTAAATGAAATCATTGCTGAGTTAAGCAATATTGCTTCTATTGAAGTTGAAAGAGCGCAAACTATTGTTTCTATTGTTGGCAATGAAATTGCAAAAACGGATGCGATCCTGAAAAAGTTATTTGATGCAATTGAGGAAGTTCCAGTAACTATGGTAAGTTATGGAGGTAGTCATCATAATATTAGCTTATTAATTCCTAGTACTTTTAAAACTAAAACCTTGCAGTTGGTTAATAAAGGACTTTTTAATTTATAATTCGAAACGAATACTTAATCCTCGTCTCGCCCTGCGCATGCTCGAAGGCTCGTCTCGAATTATTATTCGTTTCTATTTTATTATATTTTTAGTTTTCCACTTACGCACTTAATAATTAATCCTCGTTTCGCCCTGCGCATGCTCGAAGGCTCGTCTCGGATTATTTATTAAGCTAGGGTAAGGTGAAAAAAAATAGTCCCG
>CAJATB010000285.1 GCA_903944755.1 uncultured Bacteroidota bacterium | reverse complement strand
CGTAATTCTATCCATCAAAGAAAAAAAAGGCACATTACTTGACGTAAGAAGTGAAATGGAATTTGAAACAGAACATATTCCAGGTGCTATTAATATCCCCTTAGAAACTATTGAGGCAAATTTGGCTATAATTGCTGAAATGCCGAAGCCTATCGTTGTGTATTGCTTAAGTGGTGGCAGAAGCGGTATAGCTAGCGGCCTTATTAAGCAAAGCGGCTTACAAGAAGTGTACAATGGAGGAGGTATTCACAACTTATTAAATATCTTAAACAACAACTAATATGTTTAACTTTTTCAAAAAACTATTTGGACCGGGAACCGATTTTAAGGCATTAAAAGAAAACGGAGCAATTATCATTGACGTACGTTCCCCACAAGAATTCGACAGAGGTAATATTAAAGGATCGAAAAATATCCCAGTAAATCTTATTCAAAGGGAAATTGGAACCATAAAAAAATGGGGTAAGCCTATTATTACAGTTTGCCAAAGTGGGGCTAGAAGCGGGATGGCTAAGTCAACACTAAAGGGTGCAGGCATCGAAGTATATAATGGCGGCAATTGGGCTAGTTTACAATCTAAAATAAGCTAATAATGAATACGAACTGGATTCAAAAAAACATTTTAGGTATCATTGGCATTGTGATTGGAGCTATTGCTGGCTTTGCTTATTGGAGGTTTATTGGTTGTAATAGTGGCACTTGCATGATTACTTCAAAACCCCTAAATAGTACCTTATATGGATCATTGATGGGGTATTTATTATTTAGTATCTTCAAGAAGGAGCAAAAAATTCAAAAACATTAAAATTGATAATTATGAAGAACAACATGGGGTCTCTTGATAAAGCAATTCGTATTATACTAGCAATTGTATTTGCTGTAATGTATATTACTAAAATGGTTGAAGGTACATTTGCAATTGTATTATTAGTAGCAGGCGCAGTATTCTTATTAACTAGTATAATAAGTTTTTGCCCACTGTATACATTAATTGGGATTAATACTTGTGGTGTTAAAAGTGAAAGTAAAGAAAAACACGCACATCATAAACACGATCACAAGCAGCCTTAATAAAAATTATGTTTTAAAAAAAGGGAAAGTATTTATAATACTTTCCCTTTTTTATGTATCCAACTTATACTCTATTTTTAAAATGGTTTATTTGCAAAAAGCTACAATTGCAAAACACTTTCATTGCTAGCAGCTTTCCATAAATGATAGCCCCCTGATAAATTTTGTACCTTATCATAGCCATTTTGTAGTAAAATTCTTTGTGCCAAATAACCTCTCAATCCTGCTTCACAATAAATAAAAATATTTTTATCTTTTGGTATTTCATGCATTCTTGTTCTTAGTTCATCAATGGGGATATTTATAGCATTGTTTATTTTACCCAAATCGAATTCGTCTTTTCTTCTCACATCTATTAATAAATCATCTTCTTTAATTTTATCCATTTCGTTCCAGTAAAAAATACGCAAGCGTTCAAGTATAATATTCTCCGCAACAAAGCCAGCCATATTAACCGGGTCCTTAGCTGAAGAATATGGAGGGGCATAAGCATGTTCGAATTCGATTAACTCATAAATAGTGCTTTTGCGTTTAATTAAGGAGGCAAGTATGTCAATGCGTTTGTCAACCCCGTCATATCCAGCTATTTGGGCACTATACAATTGACCAGTTTCAGGTGAAAACGCAATTTGAATACTCATTTGTGTCGAACCTGGATAATAACTTGCATGTGAGCCATTATGCGTTGTTGACACTATATGCTTAATATTAGCTGTAGCAAGGTGTTTGGCCGCAGTACCTGCTGTAGCAACCGTCATATCGAATACTTTAACAATAGCTGTATTAATTGCCCCATGATATGCTTGTAAGTTTCCAAGCACTATATTATTTGCACAAATACGGCCTTGTTTATTCGCAGGACCTGCTAAATAAGTAATTAAAGGTTGTTGTGTAATAGGATTTTTAAATTCAATCGCATCGCCTACTGCATAAATATCCGGGTTTGAAGTTTGTAAAAATTCGTTGACCCAAATACCGCGGGCTTCTCCAATTTTCAGGCCCGCCGCTACAGCAAGCCTTGTATCAGGCTTAACACCTATTGATAAAATAACCACATCAGCATCTAAGGATGCCCCTGTTTTTAAATTCACTTTTAATTGCCCATCTATTTTATCAAAACCAGTAACTGCATTACTTAAAAGTAAATGCACGCCCTTGGTACGAATATGTTGTTGCACAATGGCTGCGATTGGGTAATCGACTGGTGCTAAAATTTGGTTGCCCATTTCAATCACTGTCACATCCAACCCTAAATCATGTAAATTTTCTGCCATTTCTAAGCCAATAAACCCAGCACCTATGACAACCGCTTTTTTTACTGTTTTTTGTGAGACATACGATTTTATATAATCCGTGTCGTTCACGTTTCTTAATGTAAAAATACCTTCGTTTGTAATGCCGGGTAATGGTGGGCGAATTGGTTCTGCACCT
>CAJATB010000284.1 GCA_903944755.1 uncultured Bacteroidota bacterium | reverse complement strand
GGGCTAAAGGGGGGCAAATTACTCCTGAAGCATATTACGCTTTAGTTACTACACATGGTACCGTTTTGGTATTCTTTGTATTGACCGCTGGCTTGAGTGGTACTTTTGCCAACTTTTTAATTCCTTTACAAATTGGTGCACGTGATATGGCTTCGCCTTTCATGAATATGTTATCGTATTGGTTTTTCTTTGCTGCAAGTATCGTAATGTTATCATCAATGTTTGTTGAAACAGGGCCATTCAGCGGTGGATGGACTGCTTACCCTCCGTTGTCTGCATTAGGCGATGCTTCTCCAGGTTCTAAAACTGGAATGGATTTATGGATTATTGCTATGGCTTTATTTGTGGTGTCTTCTTTATTAGGAGGCTTAAACTATATCGCTACTATTTTAAATATGCGTACCAAGGGAATGAGCATGACGCGTTTACCTTTAACAATTTGGGCTTTGTTCTTCACAGCGGTGTTAGGTGTGTTGTCATTCCCAGTTTTATTGTCTGGTTTTATATTATTAATTTTTGATAGAAACTTTGGAACAAGCTTCTATCTTTCTGATATTTTCGTAAATGGTGTTGGTGCCCTTTCTAACGAAGGCGGTAGTGCTATTTTATTCCAACACTTATTCTGGTTCCTAGGTCACCCCGAAGTATACATTATTTTGTTGCCTGCCATGGGTATGGTTTCTGAAATTATGTCTATCAATTCACGTAAACCTATTTTTGGTTACATGGCTATGTTAGGTTCTTTATTCTCCATTGCAGTATTGGCCTTCTTAGTTTGGGCACACCATATGTTTGTCACTGGATTGAACCCATTCTTAGGTTCGGTATTCGTTCTATTAACTTTATTAATTGCTGTTCCTTCTGCTATTAAAGTATTTAACTGGTTAACTACTTTATGGAGAGGTAATATTCGTTTCACACCTGCTATGTTATTTGCTATTGGTTTTGTTAGCTTATTTATTAGCGGTGGTTTAACAGGTATTTGGTTAGGTAACGCTGCTTTGGACATTCACTTACATGATACTTATTTCGTAGTTGCGCATTTCCATATTGTAATGGGTGTGGCTAGTATGTTTGGTATGTTTGCTGGTGTGTACCATTGGTTCCCTAAAATGTATGGCCGTCATTTAAATAATTCATTGGGATATATTCACTTCTGGATCACAATGGCTGGCGCGTACATGATTTTCTGGCCTATGCACTACGAAGGTTTAGCAGGTATGCCTCGTCGTTATTTTGATTATAGCATTTGGGAAAGCTTTAAACAATTCGCTGAACTTAACCGTTTCATAAGTACAGTTGCAATGATTGTTTTTGCTACGCAGCTTTTATTCTTAATGAACTTCTTCTATTCTATATTCAAAGGACGCAGAGTGACTACTAAAAACCCTTGGTTAGCAAACACTTTAGAGTGGACTACTCCAATTGTTCCTGGTCATGGTAACTGGCCTGGCGAAATTCCTGAGGTGCACCGTTGGCCTTATGATTATAGTAAAGACGGGGTTGACTTTATTCCACAAGACGTTCCTGTTGGCGCAGAAGAAACAAGCCACTAGTAATATAATATTCAGTTTACAATGCCCTGATTTCAGGGCATTGTAATTTTGTTCATACGGTTTATTCATTTCATTTTTCGAAAAGTATTTAATACCAATTCTTGAAAGCAATTTTTAAAAATTACGCGCAACTGACTAAGTTCACCCTAAGTTTTACGGTGGTGTTCACTTGTGTAATTTGTTATCAAATTGCGCCAAATATTACTTCTTTCGATTGGTTTAAAATTTTACTTTTAACTTTTGCTGGCCTTTGTATTACTGGTAGCGCGAATGCTATTAACCAAGCAGTAGAAAAACATACCGATGCCCAAATGAAACGTACTGCCGACCGCCCCGTGGCTGCTGGTAGAATGTCTCAACAAGCAGCGTATACTTTTGCTGCTGTTATAGGTTTGTTAGGTATTGGTTTAATGTGGTACTATTTTAATTTTTCTGCTGCAGCACTTTCTGCATTCAGTTTATTTTTATATGCTTTTATTTATACGCCGCTAAAGAAAATTAATTCTATAGCTGTTTTAGTGGGCGCATTTCCTGGAGCCATTCCTTGCTTAATTGGTTGGGTTGCTGCCACTGATATTGTTTCACCTTTTGAAACGTTCATAGTTAACGGTAAGGAATATTTAAACGCTGGTGGATGGGCTTTATTCTTTGTTCAATTCCTTTGGCAGTTCCCACATTTTTGGGCAATTGCTTGGGTTTCGCATACCGACTATTCTAAAGTGGGTTTTAAATTATTACCAGCTAAAGAAGGTCCTACAAGGTTTACTGCATTACAATCCATTATGTATGCTGTATTAATGATCCCTATTGGTTTCTTACCGCATTATTTTAATATTACAGGCGACTGGAGTATGTGGGTTGTATTAGTTGCAAATATTTTCATGGTAGTGCAGTGTATTAGATTATATCAAAACATGGGGGTGCCTGCGGCACGCCGCGTGATGTTTAGTAGTTATATATATTTACCAATTGTTTTTTTGGCATTATTAGCTGACAAAATTTAAAATTATGGTTACAGAATTAACATCGAACACAGAAAAGAAAAGAATGCATCCTTATAAGGTGTTTCTTTTGGGCGGCATTGGCAGCATTGTAATGATGTTTGCTGGTTTAACGAGTGCCCATATTGTAAAGAAGGGCCAAGCAAATTGGCTTGAGTTTGATTTACCAACTGTTTTTATCGCTTCCACTGTAGTTATTTTATTGAGTAGTTTTACGATTCAAATGGCTTTGAAGAAATTCAAAGAAAATCAAATGACTACTTACCGTGGCTTCCTTACAGTGACTGCTATTTTAGGAGTTGTTTTTATGATTTTACAGGTGCAGGGCTTTTGGGCTTTAGAAGCAAATAGCATTGCACTTATAGGACCAAGAAGTAATTCCGCTGCTTCTTTCTTCTTTGTTATTGTAGGATTGCACATTTTGCACGTTTTAGGCGGTATTATAGCCCTGATTGGGGTTACTTTTAACTCATTTAAGGCCAAAAACAACGAAAATCCTATTGCGATTGAATTACTATCTACTTACTGGCACTTTGTAGATATTCTTTGGATATACCTAATTATCTTCCTTTATTGGTTAGGGTAATTTTAAAAAAAATTAGATATTTTTGCACTGAAATCGAAATTGAACATGTCAACAACAACAACCGCTTCTCCGACAGAAGCAAAATCATGGGGAGGAGGAAAAAGCCCTTTTAATGCAGAGTACGGAAAGGTAATGATGTGGTACTTCTTAATGAGTGACGCATTCACCTTTGGTGCTTTCTTAATTTCTTATGGTACCGTACGTTTTTCAACGAACGGATGGCCTGACCCAAACGAAGTTTTTAAAAGTTTCCCTTTTGCTCCAGAAGGCGTGAACGCTCCTTTAGTATTTGTGAGTATCATGACTTTTATTTTAATTGTTAGTTCAGTTACCATGGTTTTAGCGGTACAAGCAGGTAAGAACATGGACAAGCAAGGAGTGGTTAGAAATATGATTTTAACAATCATTGGTGGTATCGCTTTCTTAAGCTGTCAGGCTTGGGAGTGGAACCATTTATTCCACGAAGGTGCTTGGTGGGGTGCGAACCCTTTCTTGAATGCTGACGGAACAGCTTCTTCTACCAACTTCACTAACTTCTTCTTTACTATTACTGGTTTCCACGGGTTCCACGTATTTAGTGGAGTGGTTATTAATATTATCATGCTTATTATGACTTTAATGGATAAGTTTGAACAAAGAGGTCATTACCTTATGATTGAAAAGGCAGGCTTGTACTGGCACTTTGTAGACCTAGTGTGGGTATTTGTATTCACCATTTTCTATCTATTATAAACATACTATTCGCTCGATTTATATCCCTCGAAAAAAAAATTAAATATGTCACATTCGCACGGTACACCAGCTGAACAACACGCAGCCGTTATTGCTGAAATTAAAAAAGTAACCATCATCCTATCGGTGTTAACAATTGTTGAATTAATTATAGGCTTTGCTATGATAGGCATGACTTCGGATTTTTTACGTTTAGCAGCAAAAGGAACTATTGTTATATTAATGATGGCTAAGGCATTTTATATTGTTGCTTACTTTATGCACTTAAAGCATGAAGTGAAGAATTTAATTATGACTATTGTTGTGCC
>CAJATB010000283.1 GCA_903944755.1 uncultured Bacteroidota bacterium | reverse complement strand
TTAACTATCCCATTTGCTAGGTATGTTGCAATGAATCATGGTTCCATGACTTTCCCCTTCAAGCGATATCAAATTCAACCTGTCTGGAGGGCTGACCGACCACAAAAAGGCCGATACCGCGAATTTTACCAATGCGATGCCGATGTTGTTGGAAGTGACAGTTTACTAAACGAAGTAGACTTGCTAGCTATTTATATCACTGCATTTTCGAATTTAAAATTGCCTGTTGAAATAAAAATGAACAACAGAAAAATTTTATTGGCCCTGGCGCAAATATGCGGAGGGGAAGAAAAATTAATTGATTTAACTATCGCAATTGACAAATTAGATAAAATTGGCTGGGAAAAAGTAAAAGAAGAATTAGGGAGCAAAGGATTCACTGAAGCACAGCAAGTATTAGTTCAAAAATATTTAAATATTAGCGGAACTAATGAAGAAAAAATAAATCAACTTTCCGAACTACTAGGAGATAATGTAAATGGGCAGAAAGGAATTGAAGAATTAAATTATGTATTAGCATATCACAAAAATATTGGGACAGCTAAATACCTAGTTGCTGATTTTACTTTAGCAAGAGGTTTAAATTATTACACAGGTTTGATTTTTGAAGTAAAAGCAATAGATGCTCAAATGGGCAGTATTGGAGGCGGTGGTCGCTACGACGATTTAACAAGTTTATTTGGCGTGCCCAATATTCCCGGCGTTGGCATTAGCTTTGGTGTAGATAGAATTTACGATGTATTGGAAGAAAAAAACTTATTCCCGGAATCCATTGACCAAACAACACAGGTATTGTTTTTTAACTTAGGACCCGATGAAGCAATAGTGGCCTATCAACAAATGATGTTATTAAGGAACAAAAAAATTGCTTGTGAAATTTACCCTGAAAAAAGCAAATTCGACAAGCAATTTAAATATGCTGAGAAAAAAGGAATTCCTAATGTGGTAATTATTGGAACAGAAGAATTAGCAAAAAAAGAATGTACCATTAAGCAACTTGCAACAGGTAAACAAACTATTGTTCCGTTTGCTTCTATTCCCGACTTCGAATTTTAGAGAAACTATTTCGGGAACTTGCTTGACAACTATCTTGTTCTATTATTCCACATTGTAGTGTAAATATCTTCTTCTTTTATTGCAAAAGCAGTTGACATTTTCTTACCAATTAATTCCATGCCTTGCACAAAAATGGATACGGATTCAATAGTTTGATTGGCTGTTCTTTTGAAAATTACACTTGCATCATATGCAGCCAAATAAAATGTGTCAGTCCCCTTTTTTTCAAGTTGAAAAGTTCCCATAGCCGAATTCCCAACCAACACATTATCCTGCTCAGATAGGTCGATTTCAGCTACTGGACTCCCTTCCGCGAAGGCATATTTACCAATATAGTCCTTTAACGAGCTTGTTTGAGCGTTTACACTTGCAATTAAACCACCAGTAATTAAAGCCAAAAGAAGGATTTTTTTCATAGTTTTTATTTTTTTTAGCGGATTGAATATAGATACAATTAACTAGTTCACAAAAAGAAATAAATGTATCCAAACCCGATCAAGTATCTTTGCATTATGGAGAAGACTAGACCTAATATAAGACATGTAGAAGTCGCTGAAATTGAGCGCTTTATAGGCAGGTTGGGAGAAAAACCCTTCCGAGTAAAACAGATTGTTGAATGGCTATGGCAAAAACATGCGCATAGCTTCGACGAAATGACAAATTTGAGCAAAGAATTACGTAAACAACTTGAAGAAACTTTTACTTTCCCTGCCTTAACAATCAATACGACACAATTAAGCGAGGACGGAACGTTAAAAACACGTTTTAAAACCTTTGACGACCATATGATTGAAGGAGTGCTAATTCCTACAACATTGCGCAAAACGGCCTGCGTGTCGTCTCAAATTGGATGTAGCTTAAGTTGTAAGTTTTGTGCAACAGGCACTATGGAGCGAAAAAGAAACTTAAGTTTTGATGAGATATATGACCAAGTGGTTTATATATTACAACAAAGTGAAGAAACTTACGATAAGCACTTAAGTAATATTGTATTTATGGGAATGGGTGAGCCATTGATGAATTATCATAACTTACTTAAAGCGGTTGAAAGAATCACTTCACCTGAAGGTTTAGGTATGAGCGCAAAGCGTATAACCGTCTCAACAGCGGGATTAGTAAAGCAAATAAGACAACTAGGTGACGATAACGTTAAGTTTAAATTGGCAGTTTCCTTGCATGCTGCTAACGACAAAAAGCGTAATGAAATTATGCCAATTAACGAAAGCAATAATATAAAGTCGCTCATTGAAGCATTAAATTATTTCTATAAAAAAACTGGTACTGAAATTTCATTTGAGTATATCCTGTTTAGAGATTTTAATGACACCGAACAAGATGCAGAAGAACTAACTAAAATTTATAGACAAGTTCCTGCCGACTTAATTAATGTCATTGAATATAACTCGGTCGATAATTTTGGTTTTGATAAACCTGACGAAGAAGGTTTTGAAAGATTTGTAGAAATTTTACAAAAGAACAGAGTAAACGTAAGAGTAAGAAGAAGTAGAGGAAAGGATATTGACGCTGCTTGCGGACAGCTGGCAAATAAAGGCAATTAATAATTAAGCATCGAAATGAATAAGAAAAGATCTGATAATTTTGACAAGTTCGCCAATCAAAAAAAAGGCAGCGCTGTTAAAGAAGAATATAGACAAGAGAAGAAAAAAGCAAAAATAGAATCTAGGGCTGCAGGCGAAGCTGCGCGCCAAAGAAAGAAGGATAAAGAACGAGGTATTGTTGTGGAGCCAGTAGGTAATAACAAAAGAGGCCCCTACAAGCCTCGAGAAACCGTGAGCGCACCTCCAACTTATCCAATGACATTAAGAGCAAAAGAATATCCTGCCAAAGCACCAAGCACTCCTTCGAAAACTTACGCTGCAAAGAAAGTAAGAACTCCAGCATCAATGGACCGTGCGGATATTAAAAGAACCGCTAGCATAGGAAAAGTAACTGCCAATACAGAAACTCCTCACGAACAGATGCCATTGAATAAATTCATTGCACATTCTGGTATATCAGGAAGAAGAGAAGCTGCTGAGTTAGTTAAGTCAGGACATGTTACTGTAAATGGTGATACCATATTAGAACCTGGGTACAAAGTGCAATACAAAGATGTAGTAAGGCTAAAGGGTAAGGTTTTACAATTACAGGTAACTCCGGTTTATATTTTACTGAATAAACCAAAGGATTATATATGTACTGCTTCTGACCCTGAAGGAAGAAAAACAGTATTAGACATAATCAAGAATGCCACTACACAAAGAATGTTTCCTGTAGGACGATTGGACAGAAACACTACCGGTGTTTTAATTTTAACGAACGACGGCGACCTTGCACAAAAATTAACACACCCTTCCTACGAAATTAAAAAAATATACGAAGTAACTCTTGACAAGCCAGTAACCAAAGCCGACCTTGAGGCGATTGCCGCAGGTATGGAATTAGAAGACGGTTTTATTGCGGCAGATGCAGTTAGCTATTTGTCAAATACAGCAAAGAATGTAGTTGGTATTGAAATTCATAGCGGAAGAAACAGAATTGTAAGAAGAATTTTCGAACACCTAGGTTACGATGTAAGACATTTAGACAGAGTGATGTTTGCGAACCTTACTAAGAAAAATGTAGACCGGGGTAAATGGCGTTTCTTAAGTGAAAAAGAAGTAAGATTATTGAAATTCTTGAACAAATCTTTTACAAGAAAATCAGCACAGTAAAAAGTAATTAAGGGATGTTAGATATACTATTTGAGGACGATGATTTAATTGTAATTAATAAGCCAGCTGGTTTATTAAGCATACCTGATCGTTTTGGGAAAACAGATTCTGTAAAATCTTTACTAATTGAAAAATTGGGAAATATATTTACAGTGCACCGCTTGGACCAGTTCACAAGTGGGCTTATACTTTTTGCAAAAAACGCAGAAGCACATAAAGCATTAAGTGAACTATTTGAAGGACGTACCATTGTGAAAAAATATGTTGGACTTGTACTTGGAAGGCCCCCGCAAACAGGGACAATAGACCAAGCAATCATGGAACACCCCGTAAAAAAGGGACTAATGATCGCACATGCAAAAGGCAAGGAAGCACTCACTAGTTTTGAAGTAATAAAATATTACAAGCAATATGCTTGGGTTTCATTTCAAATTCATACGGGAAGAACACACCAAATTAGAGTGCACGCGAAACAATTAGGGCACCCGCTTGTAGCAGATGAAGTATACGGAGACGGAGAAAAACTAATGTTATCAGGTATTAAAAAAAAGAATTTCAAATTAAGCAAGTCCGAAGAAGAAGAACGCCCTTTAATGGCAAGGCAAGCTTTACATGCCCACACCATAGCATTTGAATTTAAAGGAAAGGGACTTCAATTTGAAGCCCCTTTGCCAAAAGATATTGCTGCATGTTTAAAGCAGTTAGATAAATGGAATAGTTAAATTTATTTATTAGGCTGAGGAGTATAACGTAAATATGGTTTTACTATCCTTACACCTTTAGGAAATTTTTCTGCAGCATCTTCTGTTTTTATAGTAAGTCCAATAATTACATCCTCCCCTTCCTTCCAATCAGCGGGTGTCGCAACGCTATATTTAGCGGCAAGTTGTAAAGAATCTATCACCCTCAGTACTTCTACAAAATTTCTTCCAGTAGAAGCAGGATAAGTAAGTGTTAATTTTATTTTTTTATCTGGCCCAATTATAAAAAGGGAACGTACTGTAAATGTTTCAGAAGCTTTTGGATGAATCATGCCATATGCATGCGCAATGCTTTTATCCTCGTCAGCAATAATTGGAAACTCCACTTTTACATGTTGTGTCTCGTCAATGTCCTTAATCCAACTAATATGGTTTTCGACATCATCCACACTTAATGCCAACACTTTAACATCTCTTTTTTCGAATTCTGCGTGTAAAGCAGCAGTGCGTCCTAATTCGGTTGTGCAAACAGGTGTATAGTCGGCAGGGTGTGAGAATAATACGCCCCAACTATCTCCCAAATATGCGTGTAAGCTAATATCACCTAAGGATGTTTTTGCTTTGAAATCGGGAGCAATATCCCCTAATTGTAAACTCATATACTTTCGTTTTAATAATTATAACACGAAGGTAAACATATTTCCTACTAAATTAGTAGACTTTAATAAATATTTCACAACTATATTAAGCAGCTATTTTACTACTCACTTGTATTTTCGGTATATAACTCCAATAACCCATCAGGTAGCTCCACCGTAACAGTTTTAGTTGTATGATTAACCCCTTTTAAACTTTCTTCATGCAATGGGATATATGCTTCTTGGCCCTTGTAATCTATTGTCACTAATAATTGATGTGGTTGTTCAATCACTTCTTGAATCACCCCTAAATCTTTTCCCCCCTCTTGAACCATGTACCCTAATAAAGCCAACGGCGCATTTTTCTCCACTAACTTATGAAAGTCTGCCTGTGGTAGCCATACTTTTTTCCCTACTAAAAAATTTGCTGCTTCCCTTGAATGGACTCCTTCAATTTGCAGATGGGTTAGACTATCGGTTTTGGCACTTGCCGATTCTAAAAAATAAGGAATAAAACTTGCTGCGTTTTTTTCAACAAAAACAGCATCCACTCCATTGAAATGTACTGGCTTGCCTAAGGCATGTTCCAAAATTATTTGACCACTAATCCCATGTGGTGCCACTAATTTTCCGATATGAATGAAATCGCTCATAGGCAAATTTAACGTATTTGAGTTTGGACTCATAAAAAAACCCCCGATTCTGCAAAAGCAAAACCAGGGGTAATTCTTAAAGCTAGTTTAATATTATTCAGCTGGAGTTTCAGCCGCTTCAGCCGTAGCTTCAGCAACTGGTGCTTCTGCTTCTGCTGCTTGTTCAGCAACTTCAGCAGCCTCTTCAGCAGCGATTTCTGCTTCTGTAATAATTGGTTCAGCAACTTTCTTTACAATAGGAACGTACACTTTTTTAGCAGCTTGTGCTTTTTTGTGATCGGCCGTTTTAGAAGCTATTGCTGTTTCATGCTCGGCATACCAAGTTTGGAACTTAGCCATTGCAGTTGCATCGTCAAATAAACCTAATTTAACTCCACGTAATAAGTGTTTCAAATAAAGGACACCTTTGAAAGATAAAATTCTACGAACTGTATCAGTTGGTTGTGCACCTTTGTTTAACCACTCTAACGCTTTTTGACGATCCAATTGGATAGTCGCAGGAACTGTTAAGGGATTGTAAGTACCGATTTTTTGGATGAATTTACCATCTCTTGGAGCGCGTCCATCAGCCACAACTATGAAATAGAAGGGTCTTTTTTTACTACCGTGACGTTGTAGTCTCAACTTTACTGCCATAAAATAGAAATTTAAAGGCGTTAAAAAATATTGTTAATCGAGGCGAAGATAATATAAAGTTTGAAAATTGCAATAAAAATGCAAATTCAATTGTAAATCAATCGATTATCTTCTAATCCCTGGCATTTTGCCCGCCATTGCACCGCCCATTGGCATATTATTCATCTGCTTCATCATCTGCTTCATTTGGTCGAATTGCTTAATAAAAGCATTAATCTCCCCAATATCC
Organism: uncultured Bacteroidota bacterium; assembly: GCA_903944755.1. Lineage (GTDB taxonomy): Bacteria > Bacteroidota > Bacteroidia > Chitinophagales > Chitinophagaceae > Sediminibacterium. Next base: position 8,891 of record CAJATB010000283.1, on the reverse strand, counting down.
TTTCCTGCCCCTTTTGCTATTCTTTGTTTCCGACTTGGTGATAATAAATCTGGATTTCTTCTTTCAACTATGGTCATAGATTGTATAATTGCCTCCACGCCTTTAAAGGCATCGTCTTTAATTTCTACATCTTTAAGGCTCTTCCCCATGCCAGGAATCATCCCCATCAAATCCTTTATATTACCCATTTTTTTTATCTGCTGAATTTGTGTCAAGAAATCTTCAAAATCAAATTGATTTTTACGAATTTTCTTTTCTAATTTCTTAGCCTCCTCTTCATTAAATTGTGCTTGCGCTTTTTCAACTAAGGAAGTAATATCCCCCATGCCTAAAATTCTTTGCGCCATTCTTTCCGGGTAAAAAACATCCAAAGTATCCATCTTCTCCCCACTGCTCATAAACTTAATTGGTTTATTTACAGTGTACTTAATAGAAAGCGCAGCACCGCCTCGGGTATCACCATCTAACTTTGTTAAAACCACTCCAGTAAAATCTAAGCGGTCGTTAAATGTTTTTGCAGTATTCACTGCATCCTGCCCAGTCATTGAGTCTACAACGAAAAGTATTTCTTGAGGTTGTATTGCATTTTTAATATTTGCAACCTCATTCATCATTATTTCGTCTACAGCTAAACGTCCTGCAGTATCTATTATAATTACGTTCTTATTATTTTGTTTCGCATATTCAATTGCATTTTTTGCAATAGAGACTGCATCTTGATTTTCACGTTCAACAAAAATATCAACGCCTATTTGTTCGGCTAAAACAGTTAACTGGTCCATCGCTGCTGGTCGGTAAATGTCGGCAGCTACTAATAATGGCGCTTTTTTTTGTGCTTTTAAATAGTTTGCCAATTTACCTGAAAATGTAGTTTTACCACTACCCTGCAAGCCGGCTATTAAAATGATAGTTGGATTTTTAGAAACATCCAAGGGAGTGGCTTCGGCCCCCATTAAAGCAGTTAATTCGTCTTGTACAATTTTGGTCATTAACTGACCAGGACTAATTGCATTTATAACTTTTTCGCCAATGGCCTTTTCTTTAATACTATCGGTAAATTCCTTGGCAATTTTAAAGTTTACATCTGCGTCTAACAATGCCTTTCGAATATCCTTGAGGGTATTCGCCACATTTAACTCGTTAATACGTGCCTGACCTTTTAGGTGTTTAAACGCCGATTCTAATTTTTCACTAAGATTACTAAACATACTGCAACATTAAGGGAGGCAAAGATAAGCGATCAATTTGAGTACGTAGCCAACAAATAAGTACGAAAAAAATAATGTAAAAATGAATTAGAAGAAAGCCATAAAAATAATTATAATAACTTGATAGTCATACAGTTAAGTAACAATAGAATATACTCAATACCTGACATAACTCATAGTTTAGGAATTAAGTACAAAAAATACTTGGAACCTATCATTTATTTAATATTATTGCACAAACAGAATCCTATTATTAAGAGGATATAGATACTATGAGCAAGAAACAATTATTTACACTTGAATTTCCAGTTAGATGTTCGCCTAACATATTATATGAATTTCTTTCGACTGCTTCTGGCCTACAAGAGTGGTTTGCAGACAAGGTTGACGAATGGGAAAATGTTTTTAGCTTCTCATGGAACGGTGGCACACCCGAAAAGGCTGAAATTTTAGACCAAGATGAAGATAAATTTATTCGTTTTAGATGGTTACACAGTGAAAAAAACGAGTACTTTGAATTCAAAATCGAAAAATCAGAAATGTCCAACCAGACAATTATGATTATCAAGGATTTTGCTGAGAAAAACGAAATTAAGGATCAAAGTAGGCTTTGGGAATACCAAGTAAAGGAACTATTTCATCGTATCGGTAGCTAGTAATAAAATTTGTTCAAAAAATTAGACATACTAATTCTGAAGGCTTTTATTGGGCCCTTCTTGGCAGCACTTCTTATAACAACTTTCGTGCTGACCATGCAATTTTTTTGGCTATATATTGACGATTTAGTTGGTAAAGGACTTGACCTACTTACTATTTTTCAACTCATAGGATTAGTATCCGTGAGTATCTTTACTACTGCGCTCCCTTTGTCTTTATTGTTTTCTTCTATAATGACTTTTGGAAATTTAGGCGAGAGCTTTGAATTAATTGCGATTAAAGCTGCTGGTATACCATTAGTTCGTTTTATGCGTCCCTTATTTATTTTTACCATTTTTTTATCGGGTATTGCTTTTTTATTTTCGAATAATATTATTCCTGTAACTCAGTTAAAATTGACAAATTTGAAATTTGATATCATTGTAGCAAAACCTGCAATTGATATTAAAGAGGGTGTATTTTACGACAAGATAGATGGATATGTTATTAAATTAGGTAAGAAGGAATCAAACGATAGTATTATTCGAAATATTGTTATTTTCGAAAAGAGATTTAATTTACAGGATAATATGATCATTGCCGAGTCAGGCGTGATGCGTGTTACAGCAAATAAAAAGTTTTTGGAATTTATTTTGTTCAACGGATGGCGTTATCAAGAAAGAGGACAAAAAAATACCACTAATACTGAATTTACAAGGTTATATTTTAAAGAATACAAAAAGGTTTTTGATTTGAATAGTTTCCAAATGAACAAAGAGGATGAGATTAATTATGATCCTAAAATGTTAAATGTGCATCAATTAAATCAAGCTATTGATTCCCTTAATAACAAAGACAGCTTTTATTTAAAAAGGATGTATGCTGACATTGCACCAACTTTAAAATTCATGAATTATAAAGATAGCAGCGCTTTATTCTTAGCTCATAAAAAAGCACCTCGTATCAAAAAATTTAGCGAACTCCTTGCTGATTCACTTTCAATTGGCATGAAGGATTTTGCCGGTTTTCAATTAAATTCTATTTCAGGTAATTTTAAACTATTAGCAGATTTGGAATTATCAAACAGAAGTGCTGCTGCTTTTCACGCCATTGAATGGCATAGGAAGTTTACCCTTTCATTCGCCTGTATTGTTTTGTTTTTAATTGGCGCTCCACTAGGTTCGATTATTAGGAAAGGGGGCCTTGGCACCCCTTTGGTTTTAGCTATTGTGTTTTTTGTTATATTTTTTCTATTAAATAATTTTGGAGAGAAATTTGCAAAATCAGGGCAATGGGATGTATATAAGGGTATGTGGTTGTCGTCTGGTATTTTGATACCCGTTGGACTTTTCCTAACCTATAAAGCCATGCGTGATTCTCAGTTGTTTAACCAGGAATTTTACTACCGACTTTTACAGCCAATTAAGGTAACTTTACGTAAGTACTTTAAAAAATAATACCATGGCAAATATCTTACAAAACAGACGCCAATTTTTGACAAAATCTGGCAAAGCTGGTATTGCATTAGCTACAATGCCTTTATTTTCAAAAATTGCTCCAAGCAATTTATTCGTAATTTCTGATTTCCAACAACAACCACTTCCCTATGCATATAATGCGCTAGAGCCATTTATAGACGCATTAACAATGGAAATACATTATACAAAACATGCCGCTGGTTATACAAAAAATTTAGCCGACGCCTGCATTGCTGAAAAGGTAAATACTACTGCAACTAATTTAAGTACCCTTTTAAATACTATTTCTAATTACAGTGTTAAAATGAGAAATAATGCAGGTGGTCATTATAACCATGAATTATTTTGGCAATTGATGAAGCCAGCTCCCACTAATAACCCTACAGGACCTTTAGCGGCTGCCATTGAAAAAGCATTTGGATCATTTACTAATTTCAAAGCTGCCTTTAGCGATAGTGCAAAAACAAGATTTGGAAGTGGATGGGCTTGGTTAATTATTAAAAATGATGGTGAACTAGCCATATGTTCAACTCCAAACCAAGACAACCCTTTAATGGATATTGCTGAAACAAAAGGCTTTCCTTTAATTGGATTAGACGTTTGGGAGCATGCTTATTATTTAAAATACCAAAATAAGCGTCCTGATTATATTAATAATTGGTGGAACTTAGTTAATTGGGATTTTGTTCAAAACAGATACGCATTAGCAATACAAAAATAAAACTACCTGTTAATTTTCGTAATAGTCATCCTCATAAATAAGTTACAGTGCAGAAGTCAAAGCAGAATTTAAAAATACAGTTTTTTGTTACCGCCTTGAGTATCATTCTATTTGTACTCAAGTTCGTGGCTTATTTTATGACGCATTCTTTAGCTGTATTATCGGATGCATTAGAAAGCATTGTGAATGTACTTGCTGGAGCCATAGGATTATATAGTTTATATGTGGCTTCAAAACCAAAAGACAAGGAACACCCTTATGGTCATGGTAAAGCCGAGTTTATTTCAGCTGCATTTGAAGGAAGTTTAATTATCACCGCGGGCGTAATAATTTTTTACGAAGCAATTATGGCCTTTTTCGAACCCAATGTTTTGCATGCTCTAGACAATGGAATATGGGTGTTACTTTCGACTGCAGTGTTAAACCTGGCAGCAGGATTAACCGCTAAAACAATAGGTAAGAAAAATAATTCATTAGCATTAATTTCTAGTGGGCAACACTTAGTATTGGATAGTTTTACCACTTTTGTAGTCACAATAGGTATAGGCTTGGTAATGATTACAAATTACCCAGGCATTGACACCTATATTGCCTTACTAATGGGACTTTGGATTGTATATAATGGATATCAAATCATAAGGCAATCCCTAGCAGGCATTATGGATGAAGCGGATTTAGCATTGTTGGAAGAAGTCATTAAAGAACTAAACAAAGGGAGAAATGAAAAGTGGATTGACTTACACAACTTGCGTGTAATTAAATATGGTGCCCAAATGCATATTGACTGCCACCTTACTGTGCCTTGGTACTTCAATGTAAATGAAGCACATTTTGCAGTAGATGATTTTAGCGCGCTCATTAAAAATAAATTTGGAGATAGCGTTGAATTTTTCGTGCATACCGATGGATGTATGCCGTTTAGTTGTCCCATTTGTACAATAGAAAATTGTGACAAAAGAAAAGCTCCCTTTAAACAAAAACTAGATTGGACAATAGAAAACGTATTGTCTAACTTAAAACATCAATTATAATTTATTATTAAACGTTTTATAAAATTGAACCACTATGAGTGCATGGAAACAATACCAAGAAGAAAATAAAGAACGATTCTTGGAAGAACTACTAGCTTTATTACGCATCCCAAGTGTGAGTGCTAAAACTGAACATAAGCAAGACATGTTAACTTGTGCAAAGGAAGTAGAAAAGTCATTACAAGCTGCTGGAGCAACAACAACAACTATATATGAGACAGCAGGACACCCAATAGTTTATGGCGAATTAATTGTTGACCCTAGTTTCCCAACCGTTTTAGTTTATGGTCATTATGATGTACAACCTGCAGACCCTATTGAATTATGGAAAAGTGGACCATTTGATCCAACCATTATTGATGGTAAAATATTTGCTAGGGGCTCATGTGATGATAAAGGGCAATTTTACATGCACGTGAAAGCATTGGAGATCATGACTAAAACAAATTCAATGTGCACCAATGTTAAATTTGTTATTGAAGGAGAAGAGGAAATTGGAAGTCCGAATTTAGCAACATTCGTGAAGGCAAACAAAACTTTGCTAAAAGCGGATGTAATATTAATTAGTGATACTGCTATGATTAGCATGGATAACCCTTCTATTGATATTGGGGTGCGTGGACTAAGTTATATTGAAGTAGAAGTTACTGGACCAAATCGCGACTTGCATAGCGGTGTATACGGTGGCGCAGTGGCAAACCCAATAACTATTTTAGCCCAAATGATTGCATCATGCCATGATGAAAATAATCATATCACTATCCCAGGATTTTACGATGATATTATTGAATCAACTGATGCTGAAAGAAATAAAATGGCAGAAGCTCCATTTGATGAAAAAGAATTCATGACCGACTTGGGGATTGAAAATGTTTGGGGAGAAAAAGGCTATAGCACCAACGAAAGAACGGGAATAAGGCCAACATTAGAAGTGAATGGTATTTGGGGAGGTTATACAGGAGAAGGCGCAAAAACAGTTTTACCTTCAAAAGCATTTGCGAAAATATCATGCCGTTTAGTGCCGAATCAATCTTCTAAAAAAATTACTGAAAAAATAATTGCCTATTTTAAAAAAATAGCCCCAAATACAGTTACTATAAATGCTTTTGAGCACCATGGTGGAGAACCTTATATTACCCCTATTGATTCTCACGAATATAAGAGCGCTGCAAAAGCAATTGCGACTACTTTTGGCAAAGACCCCATCCCAGTAAGAGGAGGTGGAAGTATTCCTATTTGCGCCTTGTTCGAACAAGAGTTAGGATTAAAAATCGTATTCATGGGATTTGGATTAGATAGCGACAATTTACATAGCCCAAATGAGAAATACGACATTTTTAATTTCTACAAGGGCATTGAAACAATCCCTTACTTCCATAAATATTTCGCGGAAAAAAATGCCTAACTCATGAAGGAAGAAGTGGAGAAAAAAGAGAAAGTAAGACTCGATAAATATTTATGGTCAATCCGTGTTTTCAAAACCCGTAGCCAAGCTACAGAAGCTATTGACAAAGGACGTGTTAAGCTTAAGGGTGATAGCGTAAAAGCTTCTAGGAATGTAGTTATTGGTGATATTTACGATGCAAGGACAGAACACAAAAACTGGACCCTGCGCGTAACAGCGGTATTGGAAAAACGCTTAGCTTATGCCGAGGCAATAAAGTATTATGAGGATTTAACACCGGTTGAAGAATTAGAACGTGTAAGACAAGTTGCGGCAACTTTTCAAACAGGAAAACGATTGAGCAAAATTGGAAGACCTACCAAAAAAAACAGGCGCGATATTGGAGATTTTTTAGACTAAAGTTATTTGTAAAAAATCCTTTAGTCTACTTTGTATATTTTATTTTTAACCTATGACAATTGAAATACTTTCTGCTGTTCCTGAATTATTAACAAGCCCGTTTGAACATAGTATTATGAAAAGGGCCCAAGAACGAGGGTTGCTTACTATTAAAGTACACCATTTAAGAAAATGGGCCATTAATAAACATGGGCAAATTGACGACTACCAATACGGTGGTGGAGCAGGTATGCTAATTATGTGCGAGCCATTAGCGAATGCAATTGACGAGTTACAACAAGAAGGAAAATTTGATGAAATAATTTTTGTAACTCCTGATGGGGAAAAATTTGAACAAAAAGACGCCAACACCCTTTCTTTAAAAAATAGAATCCTAATTATTTGTGGACATTATAAAGGAATTGACCAAAGAATTCGGGACTTATATGTTACACAAGAAATTTCCATTGGAGATTATGTATTAAGTGGTGGCGAACTAGCCGCTGCTGTTATCATAGATGCCATTGGCAGGATAATTCCGGGTGTTTTAAACGACGAAACTTCGGCCTTAACTGATTCTTTTCAAGATAATTTATTAGCACCTCCTGTTTATTCTAGGCCCGTAGATTTTAGAGGAGTAGAAGTGCCAGCTGTTTTGCTTACTGGAGACCCAAAAAAAGTAGACGCCTGGAGGCAAGAACAAGCTTTACAACGTACAAAAGAGCGTCGCCCCGATCTTTTAGAAAAGAAATAAGCCATTCCTAACACAATAGTCCCGATTAGGCAGAATAATGCCTTTTTCTGAAAGAGTTCTTAGATATTTGCTTTCCTATGTTACCGAAACACACTTTATTTTATGCTATTTTATTACTGTCGCTAATAAGCTTTGAAATATCAGCTCAAGGAGTTACTGAATTTCAACAAAATTACCAGCTAACAATCCAGCCAACCAAAAACACAATGCGTATTGATGGCATTTTAGATGAACCCATTTGGGCTAGTTTAAAACCAATTAGCAATTTTAAAAAGAAGTACCCAAATGACATTGGTGAAGCTAAGCGCCAAACCGAAGTGCTTTGCACTTACGACGACAAGAATTTATACTTTGCATTTAAAGCATATGATAGTGGAGAAGCCATTATACAAAGTCTTAAACGGGATATTGGACATGATGGTAGTGATGGAGTTGGTATTGTGATTGACCCCTTGAACCAAAAAACAAATGGGTTTTATTTTGTACTAAGTGCTTTAAACGTTCAGTCCGAAGACCAGCTTACTAGCGCTAGTTCGAATGGACTAGAATGGAGTTGGGATACGAAGTGGTTTTCGGCAACCAAGGACTATGGTAGCTATTGGATTGGGGAAATAATGATCCCTTTTAAATCGATCCGTTTCAATCCTACACAAAAATTTTGGGGAATTAATTTTGTAAGAATGGATGCAAAGAATAATGAATATAGTGCTTGGACAAAAGTACCTCCTAATTTCAAAACCTACGACCTAGGTTATGCAGGCTTACTTAATTGGCCAAACACCCCTCCCATCACAAAAAATAACCTTATTGTATTACCTTATATTACAGGAAGCGCAAACGAGAACAGAGAGCAGCTTGCAACTAAAAAGGGCGCCGCTATTAATACTAGTGGCAATGCAGGATTTGATGCAAAAGTGGCCGTAAATTCTTCCCTCAATTTAGACCTAACTGTAAATCCCGATTTTTCTCAAGTTGAAGTGGACCAACAAGTAAGCAACCTGACCCGTTTTGATATTTTTTTACCTGAAAAAAGAAATTTTTTCCTAGAAAATGCTGACTTGTTTGCCAATTTTGGCATTCCACCCGTGCGTCCTTTTTACTCCAGAACCATTGGACTTGATAAAGAAGGAAATCGGATTCCAATTTTATTTGGCGCGCGGCTTTCAGGTAACATAGGAGCAGGTACAAGGATTGGCGCAATGAATATGCAAACCGGCAGGCAGGGGAATTACTCACCAGAAAATTTTTCTGCGTTCACTTTGCATCAAAGAATTTTAAAG
>CAJATB010000282.1 GCA_903944755.1 uncultured Bacteroidota bacterium | reverse complement strand
TTAACTTCATGTTATTATATATCAAATTTAAACATTAAAATTAATAATCCTCCTTTGCGAATTGGTGGATTTGCAATTATTGCTTAAAATTGCCATTAAACAAGGAACTATGAGTGAAATGATTGAATTGAATGTGCAGCGTTGGTTGTCTGGAAACTATGATGCCAATACAAAACAAGTCATACTTGATTTACAAGCGAATAACAAAGAAGAATTACAAGATTCATTTTATAGAAATTTAGAATTTGGCACAGGTGGATTAAGAGGCATTATGGGGGTAGGCACTAATCGTATTAATAAGTACACGATTGGTATGGCAACGCAAGGGTTTTCCAATTACTTACTTAAAACTTATCCGAACGAATCAATAGCTGTTGCCATTGGGCATGATAGTAGAAATAATTCCCGATTTTTTGCAGAAACCACTGCGCAGGTATTTGCTGCGAATGGGATTAAAGTGTTTTTGTTTGAAGCATTAAGACCAACCCCTGAATTAAGCTTTGCCATAAGACAACTTAAATGTAAAGCCGGTGTTGTATGCACCGCATCGCATAATCCTAAGGAATACAATGGCTATAAAGCTTATTGGGATGATGGCGGTCAATTAGTACCACCGCATGATAAAAATGTAATTAGTGAAGTTGAAGCTATTCAAAGTGTGGATGAGGTGAAGTGGTCAGGTGGGGAGCATAATATGCAATTGATGGGTGATGCAATGGATCAGGATTATATCAAAATGCTTACCTCTTTAAGTGTGTATCCTGAAATCATTACACAACAACAGGATTTAAAAATTGTGTATACACCAATTCATGGTACTGGAATTACCTTGGTGCCAAAAGTGTTAGCGAGTGTTGGTTTTACGAATGTGACTATCGTGGATGAGCAAGCAACACCCGATGGAAATTTCCCCTCGGTTAAATATCCGAATCCGGAAGAAAGTGAAACCATGAGCATTGGTTTGGCAAAAGCGAAAGCAATAGATGCGGATATTTTATTAGGAACAGATCCTGATGCAGACAGAGTAGGGGTAGGTGTTAAAAATCATAAAGGGGAATGGGTGTTAATGAATGGTAATCAAACTGCAGTATTGGCATTTGCCTATATGATGGAGGCCCGAAGGGCCAAGGGAATTGCTGCACCCAATGATATGGTAGTGACCACCATTGTAACAACTGAAATGATTAACCAGGTTGCTAAAATAAATGAAGTTAATTGCTACAATGTTTTAACTGGATTTAAATGGATTGCTGAATTAGTAAAAGAAAAAGAAGGTAAGGAAAATTATATTATTGGCGGCGAAGAAAGTTTTGGCTTAATGATTGGAGATCAAATTCGGGATAAAGATGCGGTGAGTGCGGTAGCCTTATTATGTGAAATGGCGGCCTATGAAAAAAGCAAGGGAAAAACACTATTTGATAAGATGATTGAATTGTATATTCAATATGGTTTTTATTATGAAAATTTAATCAGTATTACAAAAAAGGGAATGAACGGACAGCAGGAAATAAAGGACATGATGGAAGGGTA
>CAJATB010000281.1 GCA_903944755.1 uncultured Bacteroidota bacterium | reverse complement strand
TTTCTAAAAACACGTGAACAGTCCATGGGCAGGAGCACCAAGTTTACAGTTAGTTTGGGTGTAATGCCTGACTATGCATTTACTGGTACAGGGGTGAGAATAGAAGGCGCTACACCTGGCAAACTTGCTGAGCGCTTAGGTTTGAAGGGAGGGGATGTACTTTTGCAAATTGGTGAGTATAAATTAGTTGACGTAATGAGTTATATGACTACACTTTCTAAATTTAAGAAAGGGGATAAAACAACATTAACTTATAAAAGAGGCGCGGAGGAAGTGCAATTGAATATTGAATTTTAGCCATTTATATTTGCAAACAATATGAGTAGTAAATTAATTTTAGACCAAGACGCAATTAACGAACAGGACTTTGAAGGTTCGCGCATTTTAGGCATTTCTGCGCCCATAAAAAACTACCAATTTTGTATTTTACTAAATCAATTTATGGGTTTTGAATTCAGGTTTAATCCCGATCATGAAATCGCATTGAAACGTAAAAATAGAACTTATTATTTTTCAATGTATGAGGGTAGTGAGCCCAATACTTCAATCCAACATTTTGTTTACCACAACCAGTTTGATGGGGAATATTTATTACCAGAATTAAAGCATATGGACTTTATTTGGTGGATAAGAGGGGAATGGATTGAAGACGAAAAAGTAAATGATATTTTGTATACAGTCCGCAATATCAAAGGCGTTCAGCTTGTTGCAGAATTAACACCCGACCAAATAAAAAACAAAGGGCACTTAATTTTTGAATAAGCGCCCTTCATAAAAAATTGCTATTTATTAACTATAATTCTTTTGTCTTTAGCTTTTCCAACTTCGCCAAATGGGGTGCTATATGCGATGTCAAATTCTTTTAATATAGCTTGTACTGTTGTTACCTCACTTGGTGCTACAGCAATTAATAATCCTCCATTGGTTTGAGGGTCAGGCAATAATTGTACTGCTTCTATTTCATCAATACCTTCGCCAAAAAATACGCCTTCTTTGCAAGCATCCCAATTACGTGCAGTTGCACCTGGAATTGCTTTTAATGCAATGTAAGTACGTACTTCTTTTATAATTGGAATTAAGTCATAACTAATTGTTGCAGTCAAATTACTTCCTTGCATCATTTCTGTTAAATGACCTAACAATCCAAAACCAGTTACGTCGGTCATTGCATGTACACCTTTCACTTTACCTAATGCTTCGCCCGCTTTATTAATGGTGGTTAATTGTTTTACTAATAAGGCTAAATCAGGTTCACTTAATAGGGCCCTTTTTTGTGAGGTAGCCATAATACCCACTCCTAAAGGTTTTGTAAGCATTAGCACATCACCTTCTTGTGCTGTGTCGTTTCTTTTTAAATTTTCAATCGCCACTAGTCCGTTCACCACTAGTCCAAATATTGGATCCTGACTGTCAATGCTATGTCCTCCGGCTATAACAATACCCGCTTCGGCGCAGGTTTTGCGGGCGCCATCCATTACTTTGGCAGCCACACTTGCTGGTAAAGTGGCCAATGGCCATCCTAATACGGCTAATGCGAAAATTGGT
>CAJATB010000280.1 GCA_903944755.1 uncultured Bacteroidota bacterium | reverse complement strand
TTAGCTGTACTGAAATTGAAGGGCGATATGAAAAGTCCTATTTTATGTTTTATAGGCCCTCCGGGAATTGGTAAAACTTCATTAGGCAAATCGATAGCCCACGCTATAGGTCGTAAATATATAAGGGTTAGTTTAGGTGGCTTACACGATGAAAGTGAAATACGAGGTCATCGTAAAACATATATTGGTGCAATGCCTGGGCGTATTATTCAAAGCCTTAGAAAAGTTAAAACTTCTAACCCAGTTATGATACTGGACGAGATTGATAAAATTGGTGTGGACCAAAGAGGGGATCCTTCTTCTGCTTTACTTGAAGTGTTGGACCCCGAGCAAAACAATTCTTTTTACGATAACTACCTTGAAACCGAATACGATTTAAGTAAAACATTATTTATTGCTACAGCGAACGACATTAGCCGTATTCAACCTGCCTTAAGAGACAGGCTAGAAATTATCGATTTAAGTGGTTATGCAATTGAAGAAAAAGTAGAAATAGCCAAAAGGCATTTATTACCGAAACAGAAAACTGCCCACGGCTTAGATAAAATTAATTTTAAAGTACAGGACAATGTATTAGAGAAAGTTATTGAGGACTATACCAGAGAAAGCGGGGTGCGTGAATTGGATCGCCAGTTAGCTTCTATTATGCGTTATGAAGCTAAGGAATTGGCGTATAAGCATAAGGTTAAGCCTACCGTTACTAAATCGGATATTATTAAAATATTAGGACAGCCTAAGTATAGCAATGAAATTTACAAAACGGTAAATATGCCCGGTGTGGCTGTTGGTTTGGCTTGGACCTATGTAGGGGGGGATATTTTATTTATTGAAGTATTGTTGGCAGATGGTAAAGGAGAAATGAAATTAACGGGTAACCTAGGTAATGTAATGAAGGAAAGCGCAACAACCGCACTTACGTATTTACAAGCCAATGCTAAAAAAATAGGAGTTGACCCTAGTTTGTTTAATACAAAAACCATCCATGTGCATGTTCCTGAAGGAGCAGTTCCTAAGGACGGTCCTAGTGCTGGTATAACTATGTTAACTGCCTTGACTTCTGCTTTTACGGGAAGAAAGGTGAAACCATATTTGGCTATGACAGGGGAAATAACCCTTCGAGGCCAGGTGTTACCAGTTGGAGGAATTAAAGAAAAAATACTAGCAGCTAAAAGGGCTGGGATGAAAGAAATTATAATGTGCTGGCAAAATGAAAAAGATGTGAATGAAATTGACCAAGCCTTTATTAAAGGTCTTCAGTTCCATTATGTGAAAAACATGCTACAAGTGCTTGACTTGGCATTAGTTTAAGTTTGTTATGACACATTCAAACCCTAGCTTTGTCCTATGAGGAAGTTTTATCATAGATGGCAAAAGCTAGGGTTTTTTATGGCCTTTGGTTTTTCGCTTTTAATGCAGGGGATGAATGCATCAGCACAAACCACTGCAGGCAATGCGGTTTATAATTTTCTGCAACTTCCATACAGTGCAAAAGCGACTGCCTTAGGGGGCGTAAATATTTCTACAAAAAATGATTTAGGGTTGGCTATGTTTAATCCCGCTTTGTTGGAAAACACAATGGATGGAGATTTGCATGTTAGTATCAAACCTTATTATGCTTCAATAAAACAATACGATTTTAGTGGTGCCAATTATTGGAAGAAAAAGAATATAGTATTGGGATGGGGTGTACATTATATGGACTATGGTAGCATTCAAGTGCGAGATGTTGTTGGTAATGATTTGGGCTTAATTAAACCAAACGATTACGCAGTGCAAGTATCCATGTCAACAAGCTATATTCAAAATTTCCAAATAGGGGCGTCCTTAAAACTAATACAGTCAAACTACGGAGCGTATAAATCAAACGGGCTTGCCTTTGATATTGGTTTAGTGTATAGTGCGCCAAGTGAATTATCAAATGCAAGTATTCTTGTAAAAAATATTGGGGTACAGACAAAGTCTTATTTACAAAAAGAAGAATTACCCTTTAATATAATTATTGGTTGGACTAAGAAATTAGAAAACGCGCCAGTTCAATTTTCTATAACGGCAGAACGTATGTCGGTGTGGAATAACTTATATTATGATTCTACTTTTTCAAATCAAGAAGGCATGAAGCGTCCTAGTAGCACGAAAAATATATTTAATCATTTAGTAATTGGAGGTGCTTTTTTTATAGGGGAGCAAGTTGAACTTAACCTTGGCTACAATTTTAT
>CAJATB010000279.1 GCA_903944755.1 uncultured Bacteroidota bacterium | reverse complement strand
TTAATATATTGGGCAAGTTTTTCGACAAAAGGCCCTGCCGTAATCCTTTGTGGAGTGGCAATAATAACGGTACTCCCTTGTGTTAGAAATTGTTGAATTAATTCCTGCAATGGGTTAAATTCAGCTGGGGCATAATTAATATCGCTTAATAATAAAACGTCTGCTGTAATATCGGCTGGAAAATCATTCCAATCTAAATACATTGCTTTAGCATTTGTGAGCCCCAAATGCATAATATTCTTTTCGATAAGTGTAATGGCCTCGCTTGCATAATCGCTTATAATAATTTCTGAACAGTGATTTGCAATTACAAAAGAAGGCAATCCTATTCCTGCACCTATTTCTAATACCCGCTTTCCTTTAATATAACTAGTCTCGGTTTGCAAAAAAGTGCACATTGCCGTTGATGCTGGCCAAATTTTAGCCCAAAAGGGGAACTTGGTAGCTGCATTATTGGCTAGTAAAACCTCGTAACGTGATTTTACTAGCTCATTATCAGGCACATACAATGTCAAACCCGCCTCTATTGCCACTAATTTATGCGCATAATTCATCTTAGCCGAGCTTGTTTATTAATGTTATCATCCTTGTAAATATATCAACAAGTGAGAGGAACGAGACCAAGATAATTTTGGAGGACTAAGAAATTATATTAACTTTGAATTACAAAGTACTTTTAAATACTTAATTATGGACAATAAAAAAGAACAATTAGACGCAATTCAGGATATACGAGCCTTAATGGAACGGTCCTCGCGCTTTTTATCACTTAGTGGCCTTGCAGGAATTGCAATTGGGGTAGTTGCCATTATTGGGATTACGGCTGCTTACTTATATATGGGCATTACACCTAGCGAACCTGCTTATTATGCATTGGCATTAAACGAATACGGGGAAGTAAAAGGCCCAATATTTTCATTCCTTTTTGCTGACTTTATTTTGGTGTTAATTATTTCCCTAATTGTAGGGGTTTATTTTTCCATGCGTAAAGCAAAAAAACAAGCACTGCCTATTTGGGATGTAACGGCAAAACGCTTGCTAATAAATTTAGCGATCCCGTTAATAGCTGGCGGAATTTATTGCCTTATCCTTTTATTTCACGGACATCTTGAATTAGTGGTTCCTGCAACTTTAATTTTTTATGGCTTTGCACTTTTAAATGCAAGTAAATACACCATTAATGATATTCGTTATTTGGGTATGCTTGAAATTGTTATTGGGCTTATTACTTCTTTCTTTGTTGGGTATGGATTATTATTTTGGGTAGTTGGTTTTGGAGTACTTCATATTGTATATGGCATAGTAATTTATTATAAATACGAGCAGTGAGAAATTTTATAGAAAATTTAAATAAGGCTTTTGAAAGTCGAGTACGACTAGGCATTATGTCAATTTTAATGGTGAATGAAACTGTTGACTTTGGCACGCTGAAAGAACAATTGCAAATAACTGATGGCAATATGGCAAGTCATTTAAGCGCCTTAGAAAAATTAAAATATATTGAAATCACAAAACAATTCATTGGCAAAAAGCCAAATACTTCCTACGCTGCATCAGCACTGGGTAAAAAAGCATTTAGCGATCACCTAGATGCACTTGAGCGATTAATAAATAAGACGAATTAAACTAATATGGAAACAAATAACAATATAGAGTTGAGGACGGATTTCAACTATACCAATGGCGATATTATAAATAATATTGATAATCCAAAACAACTTGAAAAATTATACAGAAAAAACCAAACAGCATTTAAGCGCGTATTTAATGAAATTTATGACGATATAAAAAATAGTACTAATGCGCAAGTTTGGAACGAAAGGCTTAATTACCAGAACGAATCAATTTTATTGGGTCAGAAGCATGATATTATTTTTATAATCATAGCCACTTTCATTGGGGGGCTTATTGCGAAAATTCCACAATTTACAGGGATTGACGAAAACTACTTTTTCCCTAGAAATATTAGTTTCATTGTATTACCCATGTTAATGACTTATTTTATTTGGAAAGGGAAACTAAAAACGGATAAATTAATTTTGCCAATTTTATCAGTCTTGTTGTCGGTGCTGTATATTAATTTTTTAC
>CAJATB010000278.1 GCA_903944755.1 uncultured Bacteroidota bacterium | reverse complement strand
GTTGATAAAGCAATAAAAGAAAATTTAAGCAACAAGGAAATTAAGTTAGCTATCCAAAACTGGAAAGCCGATTATTACAGGGTATAAGCTTCATAAAATAATTATCCAAAGCCGTTCGATATTCGAGCGGCTTTTTTATTTGAGGGATAACTCCTACAAAGAAAGCATAGTATGTAGCGGAGCATTTAACGCAAATTGCTTATATTAGTAAAGCACACAACCCTCAACTATGCAAAAAAGATACCAAGTGCTTGCGAGCTTATCAGTGCTTTCTATGATCACCTTTTTGGATCGTATTGCACTTTCTTCTGCAAGTGCCTCCATTATGGATGACTTACATTTAAGTACTGTTCAATGGGGTTGGATACTGGGAATATTCACTATTGCCTATGGTGCTTTTGAAATTCCAACAGGCTGGTTGGGTGATAAATTAGGGGGGAAGAAGGTACTTACCCGTGTAGTAATTTGGTGGTCCGTTTTTACTATACTAACCGGTTTTTCAACTGGGTTTATAATGTTATTAGTAGTACGTTTTTTATTTGGCGTAGGAGAAGCGGGCGCGTATCCTAATATTTCAATTGTATTAAATAAATGGTTCCCTGCTTTAGAAAGAGCAAGAGCACAAGCTACTATTTGGGGCTTCTCTCGCATTGGAGCTGCGCTTACTCCTTTTGTGGTATTCCCATTACAAACAAGCTATAACTGGAAAATGCCTTTTTATGTATTAGGTGTGGCGGGAATAATTTGGGCCATTTTTTGGATACTAACGCATAAAGAAAATCCGTCGGAACATAAAAGTATTTCACCTGAAGAATTAGCTATAATACAAGCTGACCGAACAGCCACAAAAGACCATGGCTTGAAGGGGGCTGCTTTTTGGAAAATGTTTGAATCAAAAAATTTATGGTTTTTAATGGCCATGTATTTTTGTTATGCAATTGGCGCCTATTTTTTTCAAAGTTGGTTCCATACTTATTTACAAAAGGGAAGGTTAATCCCGAAAGAAGAATTGATATGGGCTTCCTCCTTACCCTACCTACTTGCTGCACTAGGTTGTTTTACAGGAGGTTGGCTAAGTGACAAAGCAATTATCAAGTTAGGCAAAAAATGGGGGCGCCGTATTGTACCCATGATAGGTTTATTTATAGCAGGCCTGTGTTTAATAGGAGCTTCCTTAGTAACTGATAACCTGACTGCAATAATTGCACTTGGTATAGGTATGGCTTGTATGGATGTGACAGCACCCGTGGCTTGGGCTGTTGCGATGGATATGGGTGGAGAAAGAAGTGGAGCTGTATCTGGTTCAATGAATACAGCGGGTTTAACAGGTGCCTATATAAGCACTGTCGTTTTTGGTTACCTAGCTAACTCCTATGGCTATAACCTGCCCTTATTACTTATTGGGATGATAGTATTAGCAGGCGCGTTTGTTTGGTTTAAGATAGATGCAACCAAAACACTATAAAACAACAGCGTGATAATAAACACTTAATGTTATTTTATTTTTTCTCATCGCCTCTGCGTCTTGCTTCTTCTGCAGCAGTGTAAATTTTAATCCAAGTAAGCGACATATCAATAACAGCTAGCAATGGACCTAAAATAACAACCATAATAACTTCTAAACCAGGCGTATGACCAATCACACCATCTAATGAGGTTGATGCAGATCTTTTATGTAACTTATACAAACAATAAATAGCTGATAAAACCCAAATTGCAATAACAACCTTTTCTGTCATAATACATTAATTTATGGCTTGAAGATAAGACAATAAATTACTTAGGCAGAACTGAATGTAGCAAATGCTTTCAAATTTTACATAAAAGCCTATTTATCAATATATTAGTTAAGTAACTGGTGCTTAATTAATTCTATTTATGTTCTATTCTATTTGGACCCTTAAAATTGCTTAAGCAATGAGCTATCAAAATAAATTGGTTAAATTCAATACTTAAAATGTACAATATGTCAGCAATAAAGAAAAAAGGAAATTATAATAAATTTATAATTGTCATAATTGCTACCCTATTTTATCAATTGTCGTTTGCACAAAATTTAGATATTAGTTATTTATCGTCTGGAGGTAAACTAAAACCACTCCAGGCTATTATGGATATCAGACATTATAGTATAAATTTAGAAGTTGATTTAGCCAATAAATCAATAAATGGAAATACGGTAGTAACAATGAACTTGTTGAAGCCAACCGATACAATATTATTAGACCTAGTTCATTTACTCAAAGTTGATAGAATTTTAGTTGATAAAAAGCCTGTCAAATTCGAACAAAAAGAAGATAAAATTTATATTACTGAAAAGCTTTTTATAGAAGGGCGACACTTAGTTGATATAAAATATGGAGGTATGCCCCCAATATCAGCAAGACCACCATGGCTTGGTGGGTTTACTTGGTCTAAGGATAGTTTAGGAAACGACTGGGTTTCTATTAATTGTCAAAAAGAAGGGGGTAGATTATATTTCCCATGTAAAGACCATCCTAGTGATGAGCCTAATGAAGGAGTAGATATGAAAATTACCGTACCAGAAGGCTTAAGTGTTGCAGGACCAGGACTATTACAAAGCAAACGAACTATTAAAAATAAGACAACATTTTTTTGGAAAACAAATTATACAATAAGTAATTATTGTATTGTTTTTAATATTGGCAAATATTATGTTGCAAAAGATAATTATACAACCATTAATGGCAACAAAGTACCAATTGAATTTTATGTGTTAGAAGAAGATACTACCCATGCAAAAAAACTTATTGAAACAAAAATTAGAGATACAAAAATTCTAGAAAAATATTTTGGGGAATACCCTTGGTTTAAGGAAAAGATTGGTATTGCAGAAGTCCCAAATTCTGGGATGGAGCACCAAACTATGATCACTTTTGATAATAAATTTAAATACATAAATATAAACGGAAATCCATATTCTGCAAACTTATACCATGAATATGCACATGAATGGTGGGCAAATAAAGTGACTAACAAGGATTGGGCTCATATGTGGATACAGGAAGGAATTGCCACTTATGCAGAAGCTTTAGCATACTATGAATTAGGTGGACAAGAGGCTTACAACGAAATCATTGCAGGACACAAAAAAAGTATTAAGCATAAAAAACCAATGGTTGGCGGAGAAGAATTATCAGAAGATGAAACTTACGCCGGTAGTGATATTTACACTAAGGGTTCTTTTTTCATGCATAGCCTAAGATATATAATTGGAGAAGCATTATTTCTTAAAACACTAAAAAAATTGTCAACCGATCCTGCGTATACTTATGATAATTTTGTTACCTCAAATGATGTAGAAAATTTATTTAGTACTGCAGCTGGTTATTCTTTAAAGCCTTATTTTGATTTTTATTTAAAAACAACAAGCCTTATTGAAATTGCTATAAAAGAAGTGGGCTATAAGCAATATGAAATAAAAGTAAATAACTATTTTATGGATTTGCCTTTTAATGTATTAATAAATGGTAAAATAGTAAGAATGCTTATTGGCAAATCCGGAGTAAGGGTAAATAGTGACATGGCCCCATTAGTAGATCCAACAGGTTACTATTTAAAAAAAGTAATTATATAAAAGTGATTTGTGAAAAAAGCTATTGTAATTTTATTAATAATATTGTGTTCCTGTAACAAAGAAGAGGCGCTTGAGGGTGTCTGTTATAAAGGTAAGCTTGTCATTAAAGGTATTTGTACAAATTACGTAGTTCAGCTTACCGAAGGGACTATAGATAGTTTGTTAATTGAGCGTACTTGGAAAAACCCACTATCAGACTCAATTTATAAAAATGTTTTCGCCATAGCCAATTTTTGTGATCCAATACCCAACTTAAAAGAAGGTGATAGTTTTTACTTTACAATTCCAACTACAACTAAAAATGAATCCTGCGTTAAATGTCTTGCATATAGTCCCGTTCCAGAAAAAACTATTTTCATTAAAATATGCAATTAAGATAAACTATACCTAAAATAGTATAGTTTAATGAGCATACATTTATTATGATTTTTGACTGCCTAATTTAATTGTGTGGCATTTCATTTTGAAGGGCTCTAGCACTAAGTCCGTTTAGGCCATATTTTAAAATAACCGGTATTATTAGAGGGATTAACCTACCAATTGTGGGCTGTTTAGTAGTAACAAAAAAAGAAAGGATAAATAAAATTGGAACTACTAATGTAAAATAGAAACCCAACATGATTCTTTCTTTTGAAATTTTATGAGTTAGGAGGTCATTTTTAGGGTCACTTACATAAAACCATAATATAGCATTCATTAACGCCACTAAACAAATATTCAGTACATATACGCCATAGGGAATTAAAAGATGGCTGTCAGAAGCATATTCCCCTAATAATCCAGAAGTAAATGGCAATAAAACAACTGAGAATAAAAAAAGCAAATTGTGCCAAATTAACCTAGCCGTATATTTTTCTACATATCCAAAAATTCTGTGGTGTACTGACCAATAATAGCCGACAATACAAAAACTTAATACAAATCCTAGTAATTTCCAGGCCATCTCTTTTAATGCATCCCATAATAAATGATCGGTCGGATGCTCAATAACAGGAACTTTAAATTCAATAACCAATAAGGTAATTGCGATAGCAAAAACGCCATCTGTAAAAAAGGAGATACGGTCTAACTGAAAATGGTTCTTATTTGCGCTGTGTCCTACTGTTGCCATAATAATTTTATTTTGTTGTTTCTAATAAATGTTTCAATATAATTGCCTTTTTGGGGCTTCTTAGTTTTTGTGATGATTTAGTAAAATAAGCATGTTGATTTAAAAAAGAAACTTGGATTTTGGTCCAATCTTTTTTATTTATTTTTTTTGTTAATTCTATTTCCTGAAGTAAGCCATTGCTGTTAACCATATAATCTTCTCTTCCTAAATAATCTAAATCAGCATCACAAATAATTTCTTCGTAAATATTTTTAGGGGATTGAGGAATTTTTGTAGCCATGATCATTCCTGTAATTAAGTTAATTTTTGATTTAGGGAATTTCATTTCGGTTAAAATAGAAGTGGCATATTCTGCACCTCTTGCCTCATGTCTTAATGGCTCCCATATATAACCAACATCATGTAACCATGCCGCTAGTTTAATATCATCAATAACCGACTTTTCAATTTTTTCTTTTTTTGCGATTCTTTCGGCTTGTTCGACCACGTCTCTAATATGATCAATGGTATGGTAAGTATACTGTGAAGGCAGGTTCGCAATAAGGTAAGCTTCAATTTTATTATAGGCATACTCATAGTGGAAATCGGGCCTATTGTATAAAATTTCCTTTATCTCGATTGGCTTAACCTTCCCTTTTACCTTTACTGGCTTTAATTTTTTTGCTTTGAAGATTTTTAAATCTTTAACGTGTTTCCAAACTGTTTCTGAAACAATGATTTCATCTGAGGCAGCAACTGAACACAATCGAGACGCAAGGTTAACTGAATCGCCAATTACCGTGTAGTTCATTTGTTGCTTTGAACCAATATTTCCACTAATCACCTTTCCCCTATTAATACCAATACCAATTTTGATAGGTTGCTTCAGGTTGATAATCCTATTTTGATTAAACTCTATTAGTTTTTCCTGCATTTCAATAGCTGTCTTCACTGCATTTTCGGTATCGGATTGGTGTGCAATAGGTGCGCCAAAAATAACCATCAAAGCGTCTCCAATAATTTTATCGAGCGTACCATTGTATTTAAAAATTATTTCAATCATTAAATTGAAATATTCATTCAAGGTTTCAACTACTTCATTCGGTGCCATGGTTTCAGACATAGAAGTAAACCCTCGTATATCAGAAAACAAAATAGTGGCTTCTTGTTCCTGTCCACCTAAATTTAATAATTCTTCATTTTCTAATAACTGATCCACGATTTGTTTAGAAACGTACTTTTTGAAGGTCGATTTTAATTTATCCAAATTGGATAAATCCTCCATCGCTACCACCGACCCTATTGGTTCATTTGCATCATTCAATAAAGGGGACACAGAAATATTAACTGTTGTCGATTTCCCGTTACATTCTAATAATATTTGTGTCTCAGAAAGTGTTTTAGATTCAAATTCACACTTCGTTATAAGTTGGTTCAGCAGTTCATTAGACTCAAATACGTATTCATAGTGATTGCCCAACACATGCTCCCTATCCAAATTAATAATATTAGCTGCCGCCCTATTAATATGATTTATTTCTCCCATTAAATTAGTAGTGAAAACGCCCGTAACAATAGACTGCATGACATTATCATTAAAGGTTTTAGCCTCCTTGATACTCTCAATCAATTTAATATTATTATACGCTACGCTCGCCTGTGAAGCAATGGCTGAAAGCATATTACCATCCGATTCTTGAAAGGAAGAAATACCTTGTCTTGATTCTTTATCAAACAAAACAATCACACCAACCAGGTTCTTCTTATCTAAAAGGGGCGCTATTAAACCAAAACTGCATTCAGTTTTAGATAAAAACAAATCATCAACAATATTAATATTGATGGCTTTTCTGTTTTCATGAATTTCGCTGATAAACCCCTTTTTCTTATTAAAAATGAGTCCTTTCAAAACCGAAGTATCCAAATTAAAATCGGCACCAATCGCTAAAACATCCGAATTATTATCTTCAATTAAAATCAATCCCGAGGATGCATTTAATACACCACAGGATTTGATAAGTATTTCCTGAAGCAACACGGATATTTGATCAAACGAGTTTAATTCGTTTGTAATATCCAATAGCGTCTCTAATTCAAGATACTTTAATTGAAGCTCATTTATGTTAAAGGTGCTTGGCATTATAATTCATTAACCGCCAATTCTTCTGTTTCAAAAACAGTTGAATATTTTGTCAAACCCATTATATTAAATGTTTTAGAAACGATTGGCGCTAAATTATAATAACCAATTTTGCCATTCACTTCTTGTAATTTTTCAATTATCTCAATTAAAATTGAAACGCCAATACTGTTAACTATTTTGGTCCCAGCCATATTAATTAAAAACTTAGTCTGACCTAATCCCATTTTTTCGTAACAAATTGCAGATATTTCCTCGCCCCCAACATTATTCAAATAACCATTGGTTTCGATTAAAATAATACCATTCATTTCTTTTACGCTTGTAATAAAATCGCTCATTATATTGTCTATTTAAAATTTATTTAATATTTTTTTTCATTGTCACAGTCGTTCCTTCGTTATTAGATTCAAATTCAACTGAATCCATTAATTCTTGAATAAGCTGTAAACCCCAGCCACGCTTGCGTTCGTCGTGTCCAATTTTATTTTCAATTTTTGGTATCTCCACCTTCGTTTTATCAAAACCTATACCTTGGTCGATAACTTTAATAACTAAAGAATTTTCTTCAATTAAAAAATGGATGTAAACGTTGTTTTCCGCTTTTGAATGTTCAAATGCATTAATACAAGCTTCTATGAGTGCCATACTTATTTCACCTGATTGATCCTCGGTAAGGTTCATATGTCTTGCAATCACTTCAGCTGTTTGTGTCGCAATTAATTCCATGTTTGGAATGATTGGCAACTTGAGTTCAACTGTTGGTTTTTTCATTTTGTTGATTTATGATTTTTTATTTATGTTTTATAACTACTAAAGTAATATCATCAGGGTTATGCTGTCCAGCTAACCATGCATCTGCCTCTTTCATTAAGCGTGCAATCATTTCCTGCGCAGAAAGTGTGCTATTATTATTTATGATACTTTGTACTTTCGGATAATCGAACAAGTCCCCTGTTGCATTAGGCGCTTCTGGTAAGCCATCTGATATAATAACTAAAATATCACCTTTCTTAAAGCTGGTTTTAACTTGATCATAATTTGCATTATTAAAACTTCCTAAAGGGATACCAGCAATCATAATTTCTTCCGTATCACCTGATGCCGCTCTATAAATAAAATAAGGGGGCATGCCCGCAGAACTTAAAGTAAGTTCACTGCCATTAATGTAAGCAATGTTCAAGCTCATACGTAAAATACCCAAGTCAACTTTTTTTACCACTCGGTTTAGGGCACTTAACATTTCGTTTGGCTCCAACTTTGGCAACCCAATAATTCCAGCCTTTGTAATGGATACTAACATTCCAGAAGGCATACCATGGCCTGTTGCGTCACCACATACAGCATATAAAGAACCATCTTCTTGAAGGAAAAAATCGTAGTAATCGCCGCCAACCTCTGTTGAGGTTCTTAAATAAGTGGCAATATCTAGCTCAGGTAAATCAGGCAACACTTTTGGCAATAATTTATCTTGTAACGCTTTTGCTTCTGCTAGTTCTCCATTTTTTCGCTCATCTTCTAATTTTTTCAGTTGTTTTCTTTCTCTGAATTTTGTGAAAGCATACGCAAAGCCACCAATTACAATTGCATATAAAAGGTAAGCCCACCAAGTTCTCCAAATAGGAGGTAATATTTTAATCACCATACTTGCACCTTCTTCATTCCAAACGCCATCGCTATTTGCTGCCTTTACTTTGAAAGTGTAGGTCCCTTCTCGTAAATTTGTATAAGAAGCAAAACGACGCGTGCCCGCATAAATCCAATCATCGTCATAGCCTTCCATTTTATAGGCATATTTATTTTTAGCTGCATCTCTAAAATTAAAAGCCACAAAATCAAATGCTAAATTATTATTATTGTATTCAACCACAAATGCTGTTTTAGCTTTTGTTGATTCAATAAATAATGTAGTATCCTTAGTAGTTATTTTTTGAATAATTACAATAGGCGGAGTCGTATTTTCCTTGATTGCATCAGGATAGAAAAAATTTAATCCCGCAACACCATTAAAAAATATTTCACCATCTGGTTTTTGAAAAGAACTGTTCGTGTTAAATTCATAATCTTGCACTCCCTCTGCAGGCCCAAAGCTTCTGAACTTATTGGTATAAGGGTTGTACCTAATCAAACCATAGTTGGACGAAATCCATAAAGTGTTGTCTTTTCCAGCATAAATATCGTACAAGAAAACATTGGGTATGCCATCCTTTAATGTTAAAAAGGTTTTTGTTTGCTTTTCAAGGTCCACTTTAATTAATCCATTTCCGTACGTAGCAACAAATGCCATTTTACCATCTACTACTTTTAAAGTGGGTCCAGAAATTAAATCCTTGCCTCGTTTGAATTGTATATTTTTAGTTAGAGGCTTAACGATGCCTGTTTTTTCATTCCATAAATAAATGCCTTCTTCATTTATTACATAGCGCTCAAATGAGGAGATATACTGCACTGTTCCAATTCCACCGCTTAACGCTTTGGGTAAATTATAAAATTCAAAAACCAGCTTACCATTTGAATCAGAAAGTATAATTGGTCTTGGGCCGGTAAGAATCAATTCCTTATTGCCATTGATAAAGCTTGCCCCATTAACAGACTCAGGGGAAAGTTCTAATAATTCATTCATTAATCCCAATTTTTTAAACTCCGCTTTATCGTGTTGTTTAAAATAAGCGGTAAAGGTATTTACACTACCTCCTGTAAAAGCAAAAATATTACCCTTGTAATCTTCTATTAATTTCCAACTTCTTAAGGTTGTACCGTTGGCATTTTTTAAATGCCTTTTCTTTGTTTTATTAACCCTATCTACTTCCATAACACCCCCGGCTGATTCATATTCACCTAACCAAATTATTCCTTTGCTATCAACCATCATGCCCCAAGTAGAAGCTATTCCTAAGTTGAAATCAATTGGAAAATTTTTATTTATCAGGCCAAATATTTTTTTACCTGGGTCGTATTTTAAAAGTCCTGAAATTGCAGAGCCAATCCATATATTTTCATCCTTATCCTCTAGAATGTCAGCATAGTTAGATTCTGAAATTCCATTATCCTTAGCATTTGTTTTATTAAGATGTACTATTTGATTATTAGAAAGGTTTATGATATCAATACCCTCTCCCGTAATCGTTAACCATAAATAATTATTTTTTTTGTTAAAATGAATACTGCTAACATTATTAGAAGCAATTGTTTTAGCATTTCCTTGTTCGTTTTTAAATACCCTTAGTGCTTTCGATACTGTATTATAAATGTAAGCGCCATATTTAGTAGCTACATATAAAGTGGACCCTATAACTTTAAGATCATTTGCTTGCGTATTAAACATGGAATCGGTTCCATTTATTACTTTTGAAAAGCGACGCTCCTTCGTATCAAAATATTGTACTCCTATGGATGTCGCAACTAGTAATTTACCTTCTGTGAACGGACTTACTTTTGCAATAGTTTCTTCATACCCATTTTTGCGGGCTGGAAACACAAAAAATTGATCGAACTTTTTTGTGTTCATATCATAAGAAACAAGTCCGGTTGCAATGGTAGCTAACCAAACTTTTTTTGTTTTTGAATCAACAACTATACTAATCGGTGACCCATAATAAAAGGGTAGTTTCGAATTTGCTTTAAAAATCGAATCTCTTACTGGAAGTTTATAATTGGTCCACTTATCGGTAGCCTTGTTTAAGGAAGAGAAGTGACCATAATTGTCTACGGTCCAAATATTCCCTTCATTGTCCTCTGTAATACCTAATACCCAGCCACTTGAACGCGTGTCTTCATTTTTAAGGTCATGGGTATATTGCTTAAAGCTGTATCCATCAAAACGATCTACCCCGGCCTGTGTTCCAACCCATAAATAGCCAACTTTATCTTGATAAATTGAAAGAGGGCTACTTTGAGCCATTCCGTCCTTAATTAAGTACGTGTCGAACATGAAATCGGAGCTTTTTTGCGCTTTAGCTGAAAAAGAAACGGTTAGGCTTATCCAAACAAAAACGGATACTGCAATTTGTTTAATTGATTTGAAATGTGTTAGTGTCATAATTGTATTTGATTGTCGAGTTAACCGATAAAAACAAAGAATAAAAAATGTTAATATGATTTTACCTCATGTAATTTTTCGTTCTTTTGATAAGTGAAAATCAAGGTATTTCTGCCATATTAGGCTACTAACAATTTCTATTAAAAAAGTCTATAACAAGGTTAAGAACCTATACAAATTTGTTCCCTTATGACCTTATTTGATGCGGGAAATGGAACATTTAAGGGTAAAACCAATGATTTTAGCAAAAAAGGGGGTAAAATATCGCATTAACAATTGCCTTAAACCTGTTATTTGAACTGTTTTAAGCGACTGTGCTATTGATAATTTTACGTTAATTGCCCAAATGCTGAACAACATTACTGTTTAATTTAATATATTACACAAGTCGTTGATAACCATTAATTTGCAATTATATTTTTTGAGTTCAACCAAACCACTTTAAGTTTGTTTATTATTATATTATGTTACAAAAATTTACTCGTTTTTATTTATTGGTTTTGCTTTTAATAATACAGCCC
>CAJATB010000277.1 GCA_903944755.1 uncultured Bacteroidota bacterium | reverse complement strand
TTAAAAGCTACTAATAAATTGTGTTTAAGTGGTACGCCATTACAGAATAATACATTTGACATTTATGCACAAATGAATTTCTTAAACCCGGGCATGTTGGGTTCTGTGGAATTTTTCAAGCACAATTTCTCTATGCCAATTGACAAGTTTGACGAGAAAGAACAAAAAGAACATTTGCGAAAATCGGTTTTCCCTTTTATTTTAAGAAGAACCAAAGAACAAGTTGCAAAGGACCTGCCTGAAAAACAAGAAATGGTATTGTATTGTGAAATGGGTACAGCTCAACGCAAGATATATGAAGCTTACAGAAATGATTACAGAGATAAGTTAATTGGAATGGTAGAAGAAAAAGGAATTCAGAAATCACAATTATCTATCCTGCAAGGGTTAATGAAATTGAGACAAATATGTGATAGTCCTGCAATTTTAAAAGAGGAAGCTTATCCTAACGAATCTGTAAAGTTAGAAGAGTTAACACGCGAGATTGCGGAAAATATTAGTGATCATAAAGCATTGGTTTTTTCCCAGTTCTTAGGTATGTTAGCATTGATTAAGGAGCAATTAACTAAGTTGGGTATAGATTATGAATATTTTGACGGAGGAAGTACGATACAAGAAAGAGAACGTGCTATTGATCGTTTTCAAAACGACCCAAACTGTCGTGTGTTCTTAATATCGTTAAAAGCAGGTGGCGTTGGTTTGAACTTGACTGCTGCCGATTATGTTTATATTGTTGATCCTTGGTGGAATCCAGCCGTGGAGCAACAGGCTATTGACCGTACGCATCGTATTGGGCAGACTAAGAATATTTTTGCTTATAGAATGATTTGTAATGATACGGTGGAAGATAAAATTTTAAAATTGCAGGACCGCAAAAGGTCATTGGCAAAAGAATTAATTTCAGATGAAGAAGGTTTTGTGAAGTCACTTTCTAAAGACGATATCGCTTATTTATTCAGTTAGGACTCATTTCCAATAAAGTAGAAAAAATAAAAAAGCAAGCTCTAGAATGAGCTTGCTTTTTTATTTTCTGCTATGCCTAGTTTTATTTTAACTCTGCTGCAGCTATACTTGCTTTTGGGTTTTTTAAAAATTCATCTTTACATTCTTTTGCACAGAACCCTAAAACTTTACCGTCATAATGTGCTGTGTCGGATACACCTGCACTTGTGGGCATGCCACAAGTAGGGTCTTTTTTATTGTCTATTAAGGCAATGTCATAACTTATTACTGCAGTAGTATCTGTAGACATTGCAACAGCTGAATCAGCATTTGTTGCTGTGCTGTTTTGGCTATTGTTATTACTTCCGCACGCGGAAATAATAAAGGTTCCACTGATAAGCGCAATTGAATATATTTTTTTCATAAGAAGTGTTTTGCTTGTAATTGATACACGAAATTACAAAAACTCCTGCGCAATCAAATACTAACAGTCATTATTTTAATACCATTTATTAGCTGTAAATAGCGTTCAAATCAAATTATAGCCTAGTTAAGAGCTAGTTTGTCTATATTTTTTAATACTTTTACATATATACTTATACAGAAGCTCTTATTTAATGAAACAGGAAAATTTACATATTCTTTTTGCTAGTGCAAATACTGCACCGGTTCCTGTTTTATTCAGTCCCATTAGGCTACCACGTGTAGTCGGTTTCTTTTATCGACGTGGATTCTGATAGGACGAGCAATTGGCACTTGCCCCTATCAGTGGAAAAAGCCCCAAAGTAATCCAATTACCGCCAGAAGTGTACTTTCTCTAAATCGAAAACATCCTTGGAACAAAAAATTATTGTACGTGTAGCCCATAGTGGCGATATTTCTTATGCTATTGCTATTACCGATGAGATGGAATCATCTGCAAAAGCACGTGGCACCGGTATTGCAAAAAGAAGCCCAGCTTATGTTGCTAAAAAAATTGAAGAAGGCAAGGCGGTTATTGCACATACTGAAGACGGCACATGGGTAGGTTTCTGTTATATTGAAGCTTGGCAACATGGCCAGTTTGTGGCGAACAGTGGTTTGATTGTTTCGCCTCCATTTAGAAAAAGCGGAATGGCGAAAAAAATTAAGCAAACTATATTTCAACTTTCAAGAGAGAAATACCCTTCTGCGAAAATTTTTGGTTTAACTACAGGCTTAGCGGTAATGAAAATAAATAGTGAATTAGGTTACGAGCCGGTAACGTATAGTGAACTTACCGATGATGAAGAGTTTTGGTCAGGTTGTAAAAACTGCGTGAACTACGAAATATTAATGAGCAAGGATCGTAAGAATTGTATGTGTACTGCTATGTTATACCAGCCTAAGCAGGCAAATGAACCTAAGGAAAATGTTGCTGAATTTAAAATCAAGCAGCCTAAATTATTGAACTGGTTAAGAAAAAAATAATAGTATGGAAAAAATTGTATTAGGTTTCAGTGGCGGGTTGGATACCACTTTTTGTGTAAAATATTTAACACTAGATAAGGGTTTAGAAGTACATAGCGTAATTGTAAATACGGGTGGGTTTACTGAAGAAGAACTGAAAAAGGTAGAAGCACACGCCTATGCATTGGGCGTTAAAACCCACACCACAGTGGATGCGGTGCGTGGTTATTATGATAGTATTGTAAAATTTTTAATTTACGGGAATGTATTAAAAAATAATACCTATCCACTAAGTGTAAGTGCTGAACGGTTAAGCCAGGCTTTACATATTGCAGCACATGTAAAAAAAGTGGGTGCAAAAATGGTAGCACACGGAAGTACAGGTGCAGGTAATGACCAAGTTCGTTTTGATATGATTTTTCAGGTAATGATTCCTGGTATTGAAATATTAACACCTATTCGTGATTTACAATTAAGTAGAGAAGCAGAGATTACTTATCTGAAAGAAAAAGGAGTAGCTATGAATTTTGAAAAAGCTGCTTATTCTATCAACAAAGGATTGTGGGGTACTAGTGTAGGTGGTAAAGAAACTTTACATTCAAAAGGGATGTTGCCCGAAAGTGCGTGGCCAACTCAAATGACAAAAGAGGGTGCTTCAGAGGAAATGGTAATTAGTTTTGAGCAAGGTGCAATTAAAAAAGTAAACGGTCAATCCTTTGGGCATCCAACAGAAGCTATTCAATATATTCAATCAATTGCGGGGCCTTATGGTATTGGTCGTGACATTCATGTAGGGGATACTATAATTGGGATTAAAGGGCGTGTGGGTTTTGAAGCTGCGGCACCAATGGTAATATTGAAAGCCCATCATGCATTAGAAAAGCACGTATTAACAAAATGGCAATTATCATGGAAGGATCAGTTGGCACAATTTTATGGTAATTGGTTGCATGAAGG
>CAJATB010000276.1 GCA_903944755.1 uncultured Bacteroidota bacterium | reverse complement strand
CTAGGTAGAAAAGTAGATTTTAAAAATACTTTAATTATCATGACTTCTAATATTGGCGCGCGTCAATTAAAAGAATTTGGTGACGGAGTAGGTTTTGCAACAGCGACAAGGGTGCAACAAACAGACGAGAACAATCGTTCTGTAATTGAAAAAGCATTGAAACGTACTTTCTCTCCAGAGTTCTTAAACAGAATTGACGATGTGGTGGTATTCAATTCTTTAACAAAAGAGAATATTTATTTGATTATAGATATTATCATGAAGAATGTATTAGCACGTTTGGTAAACCTAGGTTTAAACTTGGTATTAACAGAAGCTGCAAAAGAATTCATTGCAGATAAAGGATATGATGTGCAATTTGGTGCTAGACCATTACATAGAGCCATTCAAAAACACATTGAGGATCCATTGGCAGAAGAAATTTTAAACCATACGGTGAATGCGGGGGATACTTTAATAGGCGACCTCGATAAGGAAAACAATAAATTAGTTTTCACTTTACAGAAGAAAGAAAAAGCAGTTAAAGCACCAAAGGAACCTACTAAGGGAGCTATTAAAGGAACGACTAAAGAGGAACCTAAGGATTAAATTTAAAACCTTTGCATATTTTACGAGCCCCAGCGAAAACTGGGGCTTTTTAGTCCCGCTAAGTCAATGATACGATGCACTACCGTATAGGCTACTTCTTCAATAGTTTGTGGGTTGCTATAAAAACTTGGGGTAGCTGGACAAATAATTCCACCCGCTAAAGTAACCGTCTCCATATTTTTGATATGAATTAAGTTATAGGGGGTTTCCCTTGCTACAAGTATCAATTTTCTACGTTCTTTTAAAATTACATCAGCTGCACGAGTGGTGAGGTCGTCACTTACGCCACTAGCAATACGGCCCAAAGTGCCCATGCTGCAAGGAACAACAATCATAATATTGTATTGAGCTGAACCTGAAGCGAATGGTGCGTTAAAATCGTTTTTATTGTAAAATGTAAAAGGGTAGTTGGTATAATCCTTATTGCCTAATTCAGTTTCCCAAACAATTTTAGCATTATCGCTCATTACAACACCAACAGCTTCGTATTGGTCCTTCATGTTCACGAGGCTATCTAGTAAGCACTTAGCATAAATGGCTCCACTTGCTCCGGTTATTGCAACGACAATTTTATTCATAATAGTTTAACAAAAGTAGGAAGGAAAAGTTGATTCGTAGCTACAAAAAAAATCCCCTCGATTGCTCGAAGGGATTCGTATAGGGAAAGGAGTAGTTAAATTTTATACATTTTTTCGTAATATTCTTCGGCCATACGGTTACTGTCAAATTGGAAACGAACATCTTTCATTCCATTCTGAGTAATTTCTCGCCAAGTATTGCGGTCTTCATAATACATTGGCACAATTTGTTCTTCTAATATTTTGTATAATTCATCTAAATCATAGTCGTCTTGTTCTTGCGTGCTCATTCTGTCATAATCTGCTTTTGGCACTACAAAACCATTATTCCCGTGATTAATAAATTCTGGAATCCAACCATCGTCGGTGGAGAAGTTTACGGCCCCATTCATTGCAGCGGTCATTCCACTCGTTCCAGATGCTTCTCTAGGTACACGAGGGTTGTTTAACCAAACATCTGAAGCTTGCTTCATTCTTTTACTAAGAGACAATTCATAACCAATTAACACTGCTACATTTTCGTATTTTTTACTTAAGTGCACTAAGTTATTAAATTGAGAAATAGCAGGATAATCCACTGGGTAAGGTTTGCCAGCAAATATTAACTGAACTGGGTATTTCATATTCGCTAATAATTTCTCAAAACGCTCAATATCCCATGATAAGAAATCGGCTCTTTTATATCCTGCAAAACGCCTTGCCCAAACAATAGTTAATACATTTGGATCGAATACTTTACCAGTTTGATCGGCTACGATTTCAAAAGCGCGCTTTTTTAAATACATTTTTCTGTCGTCAAAACTAGCATCGTCGCTAGCTTCAGCAAATCGGTACAATTGCTTGTCAGCCCAGTAGCGCCAGTTTTGCGCGTTAGTGATATGTATAATTGGACAAATTCCTTCGTGCTTTCCCCACATTTCTCTACTTACATGTCCATGTAATTGGGAAACGCCATTGGCTTTTCTAGCGAAACGTAATGCAGCTAATGAATGGTTAAATTGGTCGTCATGATTCCCTGTTAACTTTCTTACTTCGTCAAGGCTTAGTCCACAGAAATAGCCCATTTTATGACATAAGTAAATATCATGTTTTTCATTGCCTGCTTCTTCAGGTGTATGTGTAGTAAACACTAAACGTTTTCTTACTTCGTCTAATGATTTAAACTTATTCAACAAATAGAATGCGGAAGAAAATCCGTGTGCTTCATTTAAATGGTATACCTCAGGATCAAAATTTATTTCATCAATTAGTTTTGCACCACCCACACCTAGTAAAATAAACTGAGCTACTTTAGTGGCTACATTGGCGTCATATAAACGATGCGTAATTGTTTGTGATACATAATCGTTTTCTGGTAAATCGGTACTTAATAAAAACAAAGGAGCACTGCAAAATGTATTCGGTGCTAAATAAAATGCTTTTACCCACACTGGATGGTCATGTATAAGTATTTGGTATTTGATACCGGTGTCCTCAAGGAAAGAATATATCTTTTCCATAAAGGTTACTTGTAAAGTTTGGTCTTGGTTCCTTGCTTGGTCATAATAACCATATTTCCAAAGGATACCGACTCCAATCATATTTTGATTTAGTTCAAAAGCACTTCTCAAATGTGAACCTGCTAAGAAACCTAGTCCTCCGCTATAAATTTTTAAAGGCTGATGGATTGCGAACTCCATTGAAAAGTAGGCCGCCTTTTTCTTAAACTGTTCATTAATAGGGTAAGGAACTTGATAGTTTTTAAAACTCATGTTATAGGTCTTTAATTATATGCTGCAAGATAATATTATTTTGACTATTATGTAAAAAATACACATTAGAGTGTGGATAACAAGCCTTGTGAATAGACGAATGTGGATTATTTCTTCTTTTTTGCCTTTCTTTTCTTGTCATATGCATCATTAAAATAACATGTCATATTACGGTGATTTCCACAATTCCCGTCTTCCTTTATCTTTATTACATTGCCGTTTATGGTGAAATGGATAATACAAGGGTCGCCTTTTTCATTATAAGTTGCCTGATTCTTGTCAAACGTAAGTAAGCCTTTTAGCTCACCAATACAGGTTCCTTCCTTTTTTTCAAAATGCAGAAAGAACTGGTATTTGTTAGTGTTATTGTAGTCTCGTAACGAAATAAAGTTTTTCGCGTCCCTTGTATAATCTCCACTAAGTGGGTTTTTCATTCCAAGTGTATCAATAGGATTTAGCACTGTCTTACTTTCAGGTTTATTATTTGAATCAAAATATATTAAGCGCACTGCATTATCTGTATAGGCCCATCCTTTTTTCTCGTAGGTTAATGCATTATCGCTTCCCAATTTCCTTTCTTCAACTAAAAAAGAAGGTTCTTTATTTATGGATAAATTCTTTCCGTATAATTGTGATCCTTTGTGTATGCTATCAAATTCAGTGAGTAATTTAAATGCTAAGTATTTATTTTTTTTACTAAACACTAATACTGCAATTGCTTGTTTATTTTTCTGGTGGACGTTTAACAATAAATAATATTCTTCTTCTTTTTCAATTTTTAGAACTGGATAAATGATTGTATTATTATCTTTAATGGATACAATTTCTTCCACAATCGAATCCGGTACAAATTGAACTAATGCTTTTCGTCCAATTTCAGTAGAATCGGTATAACGCGCTAAGTTACTGTCGGATAAATTAATTGGTAGTGTGACAGTCTTAAATGCTTTATTAAAGTCGTTAATTTTTAAGGGCGTGTTCCCAGAAAGGTCGGTTGTTGTTTCAGAACAAGCCATTGCACTAAGGAGTGCTATAAAAACGCATAGTTTGCGCATTAGCTAAGTTTTCACTAAATTAGTTCAACATATTGAGTTTCACAAAAGGTTTATGGTTAAATTTACACAACGCTATGTCCGATAAATCATTAGATACATTACATGAGTCCGTGCCTATTCATAATAAGACGGGCATTCGAAGGCTTTTTGCTTTTATAGGACCCGCCTATTTAGTGAGTGTTGGTTATATGGATCCAGGTAATTGGGCTACCGATATTCAAGGAGGTGCTGCGTTTGGGTATCAACTTATTTGGATATTACTATTAAGTAATATCATGGCTATTCTTTTACAAAGTTTAAGTGCTCGTTTGGGTATTGTGCGTAGGTTGGACTTGGCTCAAGTAAATAGGGAAACTTATCCACGTGGCGTAAATTTTTGTTTGTATATACTAGCCGAATTGGCTATTGCGGCCACTGATTTAGCTGAAGTACTTGGAATGGCAATTGGTATAAAACTTTTAACAGGTTTGCCACTTATGTATGGTACGCTTATCACAGTACTCGATACTTTTCTATTCATGTTACTTCAACGCTATGGCATTAGGAAGATGGAAGCTTTTATTTTTGTTTTAGTAGTAACTATTGGGTGTAGTTTTTTATTCGAGATGATTATTGCCAAACCTGATTTAGGAGAAGCCGTTAAAGGATTAGTGCCTTCGGCACTTTCTCCCGCAGCGTTGTATATTGCAGTAGGTATGATTGGAGCAACAGTAATGCCACATAATTTATATTTACATTCTGCGTTAGTACAAACAAGGAAAATAGAAAGAAGCAGTAAGGGAATTAGAAAATCTATATTTTACAATTTTATTGATAGTACAATTGCATTAAATGCTGCTTTTTTTGTGAATGCTGCAATTTTAATATTAGCAGCAACAGCATTTCATAACACAGGAAACCAAACGGTTGCGAAAATTGAAGAAGCACATTCTTTATTGGCGCCTTTATTAGGATCTAAATTAGCTCCCATCTTATTTGCTGTGGCATTAATTGCTGCTGGTCAAAGCTCAACGATTACAGGTACTTTATCGGGTCAAATTGTTATGGAAGGGTATTTGAATTTGAGACTCAATCCTTGGATTCGAAGACTATTAACAAGGCTTATTGCAATTATACCTGCGGTTTTTGTAATTGGTATTATGGGGGAAGGACGTGTAGATGAGTTGCTTATTTTTAGCCAAGTAATTCTAAGTTTACAATTAGGATTTGCCGTGATTCCATTAATACATTTTGTAAGTGATAAAAAAACAATGGGGGAGTTCGCAATTGGAAAATGGATAAAATTGTTGTCTTGGATTATTGCAAGTATCCTTGTTTATTTAAACGGCAATTTGGTACTTGATTTTGCCATTAGTTTTTTAGGCGGGGACGCTGCATTTATTTTGAAGACCATTTTAATAATCGCGATTACTTTCTTTGTTGGGTTACTTATATATATTATCGTATACCCGCTATTACTAGTTCGTTTGTACAAGCATAGGCAGGATTTACACGGAATCCCAGTTGAATTAGATTGGGAGCAAACGGTGCCTTTGAAAAGGATAGCCATTGCTGTAGATTTTTCTACAGCAGATACTAAATTAATTAAAACAGCAATTGGCCAAGCTACATCTACTTCGGAGTTTATATTTATTCATATTGTAGAAAGTGTCACAGCGCGTTATTTTCAAGAAGTAAGTGATGATGAAGAATCTAGAATGGACAAAGAACGTTTAGAAGCATATGCTAATGCACTAATGGAAAAAGGCTATAAAGCAACCACTGTATTAGGGTTCAAGAATAGAGTTGCAGAAATTGTGCGCATAGTAGAGGAGTCAGAATCCCAGCTATTAGTAATGGGTGCACATAAACACCAAGGATGGAAAGACTATATTTTTGGTGAAACCATTGAGTCAGTTAGACATAAGGTAAAAATTCCAGTACTTATAGTGAACTACTAAGCCATTCCTAGTTAGTCTAATTTTATATCCTATTTAGGCTACATTTTGTACATTTGCAGACAAAATTTTAAATATTATGGGACAAAAAATTAAAGTTGCCAATCCGGTAGTTGAACTGGATGGAGATGAGATGACCAGAATTATCTGGAAATTTATAAAAGATAAATTGATATTACCTTATTTAGATATTGACCTTAAATATTACGACTTGGGTATGGAATATCGTGACGAAACGAACGACCAAGTAACTATTGATGCTGCCAATGCAATAAAGCAATATGGTGTTGGTATTAAATGTGCTACTATTACCCCTGATGAACAAAGAGTAGAAGAATTTAAGCTTAAACAAATGTGGAAGAGCCCCAATGGCACTATCCGTAACATTTTAGATGGTACCGTATTCCGTGAACCAATTGTTTGTAGCAATGTGCCTCGTTTAGTGCCTAATTGGACTGCGCCAATTTGTATTGGACGTCACGCTTTTGGTGACCAATATCGTGCGACTGATTTTGTTACTAAAGGAAAAGGCAAATTAACCATCAAGTTTGAAGGGGAAGATGGCAACAATCAAGAATTTGAAGTTTACAATTATAAGGGTGATGGCGTTGCAATGGCTATGTATAATACAGACGAAAGTATTTATGGTTTTGCGCGTGCTTGTTTTAATCAAGCCTTGGTAAAAAAATGGCCTTTGTATTTATCTACAAAAAATACCATTTTGAAAAAGTATGATGGACGTTTCAAGGACATTTTCGAGGACGTTTACCAAGCTGAATTCAAAGCTAAATACGCAGAAGCAGGTATTACTTATGAGCATCGCTTAATTGATGACATGGTAGCGAGTGCTTTAAAATGGAATGGTAACTTTGTATGGGCTTGTAAGAACTATGATGGAGACGTTCAAAGTGATACGGTAGCGCAAGGCTTTGGTTCATTGGGCTTAATGACTTCTACTTTAATTACACCTGATGGAAAAGTGATGGAAGCAGAAGCGGCACATGGTACGGTGACGCGTCATTTCCGTGAGCATCAAAAAGGAAACCCAACTTCTACTAACCCAATTGCTTCTATATTCGCTTGGACAAGAGGTTTAGAATTCAGAGGGATATTAGATAACAACCAAGAATTGATTCATTTCAGTAAGGCTTTAGAAGAAGTTTGTGTGGAGACAGTAGAGTCGGGTAAAATGACGAAGGATTTAGCAGTTTGTGTACATGGTAACAAAGTTAAACATGG
>CAJATB010000275.1 GCA_903944755.1 uncultured Bacteroidota bacterium | reverse complement strand
TGGCGAAAGTGTGCTTTGTTTAGGCATAAAAGCAATCATTAACTTTTATAAAATAAAGTTTCCGGGTTAGCCCGTTTTGCGTAGTTTGACAAATTTGTGCTACAACCTGAACTAAATATACTACTAAACTTGAAGAATTCAAAGTAGCATTACATTCTAAATAAAACGATTAGCTATGTCAAACATTGTAAACCGTCCTACTTTCAAAGCAAAGTATGACAACTTTATTGGAGGAAAATTTGTTGCTCCCATTAAAGGAGAGTACTTCGACAACGTATCACCTATTGACGGAAAGGTATTTACGCAAGCGGCACGTTCGTACAAAGAAGATGTCGAATTAGCATTGGATGCTGCTGAAACCGCCTTTAAAACCTGGAGTAAAACATCTCCTACCAATAGGAGTAACCTGCTGCTGAAAATTGCACAAGTATTAGAGGACAACCTTGAATACTTAGCAACAGTAGAAACCATTGATAATGGGAAAGCCATTAGAGAAACAAGAGCAGCTGATTTGCCATTATGTGTAGACCATTTTAGGTATTTCGCAGGTGTAATAAGAGGCGAGGAAGGTGCAATTTCAGAACATGACGAAACAACAGTAAGTATTGTCCTTCACGAACCTATTGGTGTGGTTGGACAAATTATTCCATGGAACTTCCCATTATTAATGGCAACCTGGAAAATAGCACCCGCATTGGCTGCAGGTTGCACTGTAGTAGTAAAGCCAGCTGAACAAACGCCAACTTCAATTATGTGTTTAATGGAACTAATTGCAGATATTTTACCTGCAGGTGTTTTAAATATAGTAACAGGGTTTGGAGTAGAAGCCGGAAAGCCATTGGCTTCTTCCCCTCGTATTTCAAAAGTTTCCTTTACAGGAGAAACTACAACTGGCAGGTTGATTATGCAATATGCGTCTGAAAACTTAATTCCTGTTACAATGGAGTTGGGCGGGAAGTCGCCAAATATATTTTTCCCTTCGGTAGCAGATCATGATGATGCATTTTTTGATAAAGCCATTGAAGGGGCAGTAATGTTTGCTTTAAACCAAGGTGAGGTTTGTACCTGCCCTTCGCGAATTTTAGTACACGAAAGTATTTATGAAAAATTTATGAAGCGTGTAGTAGAAAGAACAAAAGCAATTAAAGTGGGCCACCCTTTAGACGGAACGGTTATGATGGGTGCACAAGCTTCTAATGACCAATATGAAAAAATATTGTCTTATTTAAAAATTGGTAAAGAAGAAGGTGCGGAAGTATTGTGTGGCGGAGAAGCGAATAAATTAGAAGGTGAATTAGGAACAGGTTATTATATTCAACCAACTATTTTTAAAGGGCACAATAAAATGAGAATTTTCCAAGAAGAAATTTTTGGACCAGTAGTAAGTGTTACCACTTTTAAAACAACCGAAGAGGCTCTAGCAATTGCAAATGATACATTATATGGCTTAGGCGCAGGTGTTTGGACAAGAGATGCACATGAACTATACCAAGTGCCACGAGCTATTCAAGCCGGCCGTGTATGGGTAAACTGCTACCACGCATATCCTGCACATGCACCATTTGGCGGTTATAAAAAATCAGGCTTTGGTAGAGAAAATCATAAAATGATGTTAAGTTATTATAGACAAAGTAAAAATATGTTGGTGTCTTATGACAAAAACAAATTAGGCTTCTTTTAGTAGCTTATAAAATTAACAATCTCAAAGAACCTTCAAATAAAATTGAGGGTTCTTTGCTTATATTTATGCTATGGTAAATGTTAATGAAAAAATTTCGCGCGTTTTAGTTAGTCCGGATGCAGCAAAAATAATTACACAATTAAAAGCAACATACGGCGCTTTAATGTTTCACCAAAGTGGTGGTTGTTGTGACGGTTCACAACCTATGTGTTTTGAAAAAGGAGAATTTAAAGTAGGCGGAAATGACATACAAATTGGAACAATTGCTGACTGTGCCTTTTTTATGAGCAAAGACCAATTCGAATATTGGAAACACACACAACTGCTTATTGATATTACGCCTGGAAGAGGATCAAGTTTTTCCTTAGAAATTCCATTAGGCCTTCGTTTTATAGTTCATTCACGATTATTTACCGAAGCAGAATTACAAAATCTTGCACCTACAATTGAGTGTGAATAAAGCAAGGAAAAAATTGGTTTCTATTTACGGCTAATTCTAAATGTTCTAATAAGAAACTTGTAAGTCTTGCTAATTGGATATACTATGTTAGAAGTAACTTTCACAGTGCCAATACATTCACAGAGAATGTACAAATAAATATATCAATTACTAAAATAGGTACAACCCAAATTTGCGTTCAACGATGTTGGTACTATTAGGGTTTGCCGATTTCACTAAAATCGTTGTAGTACACAAAGCTCCCTTTGGTATAGGATTTATTGTAAAGCTATTACTACTTTTAGAGGACGGAACATCTCCACTTGTATACACAGTTTGATTATTATTATTATCGTTTGTGACTGTAACTTTTATAATTACTCCATTTGTTGGTAAAGCAGAACTAATATTCACCACCATTGGCTGAGAAGGACCAAGTGCTTTAAAAATTGGCGTTGCTCCTCCTGGATCAATGTCTACTGCAAAAACAATAGCAGGATCACTTAATGTTGGTGGTGTTGGTGGCGTTGGTGGCGTTGGAGGTGTTGGTGAAGAACCCCCACCTTTACTACAAGAAGTAAAAGCAAAAAGGATACAAATAAAAAGTATTCTAGCATATTTCATAGCGTAAATTAATGACGTGTTTAAACTAATTACCCATTAAATTATGGGCTATTTGACACTAAATTACATATTTAATATTAATAATACAATAACTGTTTACAGATTTCCAATACTATTAGACTAGTGCCTAATAGTACTTTCTACATAAAAGTTAACCGTTGATACCTCTACATTTATTCCCTAATCAGAAAAAAATGAAGGGGACACTAGCAAATTGTAGGAATAACTATAAAAAAAGGCAATATATACTGTTGGCCTTATTTTATCTCACCTTCCCTTCATTACTAAAAGGCCAATACCTAGATCCGTTTTGTCAAAATGTTGCGTCAGGATCAAAGGTGACTAGCACCTGCATTGTAGACTGGAATATTGGAGAATCTTTATCCACTGAAACCTATATTTCGAAATCAAGTATTATGCTTTCTTCAGGGTTTTTACAAAACCAAAATGATATAAAATTTAATGTTAAAAGTATTGACAGTTTTAATTTAAAAATTTTAATTGGTCCAAATCCAATGCAAAATATTTTTAAAATTTCCTGTGCCCAAGATGGTATAATTATTCTCAACATTAAGATAACAGACAATCTTGGAAATAGCATACAAGTATTAAAAGGCCCATATGCTGGATTGAATTTCCAAAAACAAATAAATCTAATTGGTGAAAAAAATGGCTTGTATTATATAATAATAAATTATATAGTTGGCGGACAAGTCCTAGCTAATAAAGTATTTAAACTTTTAAAAATATAAATAATGAGAATTATAATTTTTCTATTTTTTAATTTACTAATCAGTTCAGAAAAATCAAATGCGCAATCAAATAAAGCTATTAACTTTCAAGCAATAGCTAGGACTACTAATGGATTAATTGTTGCAAATAAAGAAATTTCCATTCGACTAAGTCTTAAAAATGATACAACAAGCGATATTATCGAATACCAGGAAATTAAATCGGCAACTACTAATGTGCTTGGTTTATTTACAATTTTACTTGGAGCGGAAGAAAGGGGTAAAATTGTTTCAATAGGTGATTTTACAAAAATTAACTGGACAAATAATGACAAATTTTTAAAAATAGAAATTGATCCAGACGGAAGATTAGTGTTTGAAAACTTAGGTATACAAAAAATTAATTACGTACCTTTTTCTTTTTACGCGGACAATGTAACCGCAAATAATATTTCCGGTATAATAAGCCTCAGTCATGGTGGCACAGGCGTTGCAAGTATTAAGGAATTAATTTATTTATTAAATATTGAAAAAATAAACAATACGCCTGATAGTTTAAAACCCATTAGTATTTATACCATGCAAGCCTTAAGTGAAAAATTAAAAAAGTCAGATACACTATCAATTAGCAACCGGATTAATTTAAAATTGAATATTGCAGATACAAATAAATTAAGCAATAGAATCAACCTGAAATTAAACACATCAGACACAGTAGGTCTCTCTAAAAGAATTGACTTAAAGTTAAATACTAAAGACACTAGTGATTTAGGGGACAGAATTGACTTAAAACTTAATAAAAAAGATACAACTAGTTTAAGTAATCGAATCCATCTCAAATTAAACAAAGCTGATACAATCTCACTTAGTGATCGAATTAATCAAAAAATAAATATAGACGAAATCACAACTATGGCTATTTTAAAGGGACTTGGTTATGTGCCTGCTAGGGTTGCTTATGGCAGTTTTTATGATACGGCAAAGCAACAAGCTATTGCTTCCGTCGCTACAGCTATAAAATTATACTTTACTCATTTGGGGAATGCTATTTCTATAACAAATAATACAAGTGGCATACCAACTAGGGTAACTGTAAAGCATGGGGGTGTTTATAGTATACATTATACCCTTCAAGTAATTAAAACCGATACAGGGGCTGCTGAAATGAGTGTTTGGCTAAGAAGAAACGGATCGGCCTATGCAAATACGCATACCAGCTATACCATTGCCGGAAACAGTATAAAAAATATTTTATCAGCATCCTTTTTAGTAGAACTCGGGGACGATGATTATATAGAAACCTATTTCAGTGGCAAAAATAGTAACTCAATCATTTCGGGTACAATAACGCAGGCTAGCCCATCAAGGCCAGCTACACCTCCTATTAGGATTACCATACAAAGGGTAGACTAAAAGCCCCCCGACTAACCAAATGGCTGTTCTATAGAAATGCTTTGCTTTGAAAAATAATGAGGACCCTCTTCACTAATATACACACAGTCCTCTAACCTTATTCCAAACTCACCCGGGATACTAATAGTTGGCTCATTGCTAAAACACATGCCAACAGCCATTGGCGTTTTGTTCCCTTTTACAAAATTGGTCCATTCGTGCCCCTCTAAGCCAATCCCGTGACCAGTTCGATGCGGCAGCCCTGGCAACTTATAGTCACTACCAAAGCCTGCTTTTGCTATTACTGCCCTCGCTGCTGCGTCTACTTGTTCACAAGGTGCCCCAATTTTAATTGCATTGAAGGCGGCTGTCTGAGCCTCTTTTTCAATATTCCAAACATCGGTTTGCCTTTGTGTAGGCCTTCCGACCACTATGGTGCGCGTAATATCCGAGGCATAGCCTTCACAGCTTGTGCCTCCATCTACCATCACAATATCCCCTTCTCGAATGGTTTGAGGCGTAATGCTTCCATGGGGCATTGCCGAGTATTTTCCTATCTGTACCGATGCGCCACCACTGTAGCCAAGCTTTTTAAAAGCTGCACTTATGTTGCCGCTAAATACTGTTTGAGACATCCCAGGCTGAATGGTTGCAAAAGCAATTTTATACGCTTCAATAGTTACATCAGTTGCAATTTGCATTAGTGCAATTTCTGATTTCGACTTAATCATTCTGCAGCCTGCTGTAATAGGAGTTGCATCGACGATCTCAAATCCTTTTGCTAATTTCTTTACACCATCCGCTATAAAGAACCGAACCCTTTCTTCCATACCAATTGAATGGTATTTTACGCCTCTATCTTTTACTATATTAACAATAAGTGCGTAAGGACTTTCATGTTCTTCCCAGCAACGTACTTCATCACCATAGACGGGTTGAATAAGCTCTCTAGCCCTGTCTTCTTCGAATTTTGGACATACATATGCAATAGCTCCTGTCGCTGGAATCACCACTCCAAAAGTTCTTTCACTTTGCCCCCAACGTAAACCTGTAAAATAAAAACAAGACACAGTGCCTTCTAAAAAAATTGCATCCATTTTTTCTTTAGCCATTAATTGTTGCGCTTTCGCAATCCTAGCCTTTCTCTCCTCAATAGTAATAGGAATTACTATGCCGCTTGGTGTTAAGGGGGTAGTTGTTGTACTAGCCAATAGTGAATTTTTTAGTGTCATTGCGCCTGCAGTTAATGCAGAAAGTCCAATAAATTTTCTTCTGTTATATGACATGCTGTTTTATTTTATAGAAGCTAAAGATATTGCAATTTAAATACAATTGCCAATTGGTTACAAGTGGAAAAATTAGTAATTTATTACCAAATTGACTAAGCGAATGCTCAAACAAAAACATTAATTTTAAGAT
>CAJATB010000274.1 GCA_903944755.1 uncultured Bacteroidota bacterium | reverse complement strand
TATTGTAAACACGATTATTGCTATAAGCAGCTAAGCCAGCACTACTAGTTTGCATTGCTCTTGTTTGTGGGTTGTATGGTCGACCAATATGTCCCATGCCGCCGCCATACATTCCGCCAAATCCTCCTCCAAAATAGGAGCCGTATGGGTTCCACATTCCTGCATAGTAAGGATTCCATCCACCGTAACCAAACCCTCCGAATCCACCGTAACCAAACCCTCCGAATCCACCGTAACCGAATCCGCCGAATCCAAAATCATTGAATCCCCAGCCTAAACTATAGTATGAATTCATGAAAGGACCATATCCG
The DNA here is from genome assembly GCA_903944755.1 of uncultured Bacteroidota bacterium. Lineage (GTDB taxonomy): Bacteria > Bacteroidota > Bacteroidia > Chitinophagales > Chitinophagaceae > Sediminibacterium. Next base: position 11,236 of record CAJATB010000274.1, on the reverse strand, counting down.
CCCCATCCAATTGACATAGAATAACCAAATGGGTTATACCATGACGATCCATAATAACCATTGTACCAGCTATTCCAACCTAAATAAGAAGGGTAGTAGGCATTGTTATAACGAGGATCATTCCAATATCCATAATCGTCAATCATAGCCCAACGATTTCGGTTCGCTACTTTTAATCTTAAATAGCGGTCGTCTTGGTAGTTTTGATATTCTTGGTATTCGTCTTCTTCTCCGTTTAATATTTCCTGAGCGATAGTTTCGTCTGATTTAATTATACCAGAAGCTACAATAGATTTTTGTAACGCAGGTGTTGAATATAAATCATCAGATGCAATTGTAGTTGCTTGCTGTAAGCTTGTACAGCTAGTTCCTAAAACACTAATTGTCACTATACAAACAGCTAACAGCTTAATTGAAGTGAAAGATTTTAAAGTAATCATAATGAATTAGTTTAGGTTTTAATATGCCCTATATTTTGCATACCTTTACTAGCTCAAAGTTACTAAACTTTGATATATAGAGCATCTTTCGTAGATTGTTTTTACTACTAAAATTGTTAAGATTAATTAAAAATGGCAAAGGAACTAACAACAAGAGCCCAGGACTATTCACAATGGTATAATGACCTGGTTTTAAAAGGCGATTTAGCCGACTATAGCGCCGTGCGTGGCTGTATGGTAATTAAACCATATGGGTATGCTTTGTGGGAGAATATGCAAGCAGCCTTAGACAAAATGTTTAAGGATACAGGGCATCAAAATGCTTACTTCCCTTTATTTGTGCCAAAATCACTTTTTGAAGCAGAAGAGAAGAATGCAGAAGGTTTTGCAAAAGAATGTGCAATTGTTACACACTACCGTTTAAAAAGCGATCCAAATAACAAAGGAAAATTAATGGTTGACCCCGACGCAAAATTGGAGGAGGAATTAATTGTTCGTCCAACAAGTGAAGCGATTATTTGGAATACCTATAAAACTTGGATTCAGTCTTACCGTGATTTGCCAATTTTGGTGAATCAATGGGCGAATGTGGTAAGATGGGAAATGAGAACAAGGTTGTTTCTTAGAACTGCTGAATTTTTATGGCAGGAAGGACATACTGCTCACGCAACCAAAGAAGAAGCAATAGCAGAAACAGTTCAAATGTTGAACGTATATGCAGACTTTGCAGAAAACTGGATGGCAGTTCCAGTTATTAAAGGAGTAAAAACAGCAAGCGAACGTTTTGCTGGCGCTGAAGATACTTACTGTATTGAAGCACTTATGCAAGACGGAAAAGCTTTGCAAGCAGGGACTTCTCACTTTTTAGGACAAAATTTTGCTAAAGCATTTGACGTAAAATTTAGCGATAAGAATAATACATTGGATTATGTGTGGGCTACTAGTTGGGGTGTGAGTACGCGTTTAATTGGCGGCTTAGTTATGACACATAGTGATGACCAAGGTTTAGTAATGCCTCCGCGTATTGCACCAATACAAGTAGTGATTGTCCCAATTTATAAAGGAGAAGAGCAAAAAGCAATTTTAGACGAGAAGATAGGAGCTATCCTTTCTTCCTTTAAAGCAGCAGGCATTAGAGTAAAATATGATGATTCAGATAATCAAAGACCAGGTTGGAAATTTGCAGAGTATGAATTAAAAGGTGTACCAGTGCGCATTGCAGTAGGGCCAAGAGATTTAGAAAATAACCAAGTGGAAGTGGCTCGTCGTGATACCAAAGAAAAATCATCCGTTTCAATAGACGGTTTAACTGAAACAATAAGTGCGTTATTATTAGAAATTCAATCCAATTTATTTAATCGCGCTAAACAATATCGAGACGACCATATTACCCAAGCAGATACTTGGACTGAATTCGTTCATACTTTAGACAATAAAACTGGGTTTGTTTCAGCACATTGGGATGGTACTGCCGAAACTGAGGAAAAAATTAAAGAATTAACGAAAGCGACAATACGTTGTATTCCATTAGACAATACATTGGAAGCAGGGGTATGCGTGTACACGGGAAATCCTTCTACGCAACGTGTTTTATTTGCAAGAGCTTACTAAGTATTAAAAGCTAAATGCGAAAACAACAACAAGTTCCAGGCTGTTTAATTCCTTATTTAGAAGGGAAAGTAATTCTATTGGATAAACCTTTGCAATGGACTTCTTTTGATATGATTAAAAAAGTACGTGCACTTACCGAGGTTTGTAAGGTAGGGCATGCAGGCACTTTGGATCCCTTAGCCACTGGTTTATTAATTATTTGTACAGGAAAATGTACCAAGCAAATCAATGAGTACATGGGCATGGTGAAAGAATACACCGGCAGCATGGTTTTAGGTGCAACTACAATCACTTATGATTTAGAATCAGCTCCTGAAAATTTCAAGTCCATTGAGCACTTAACAGCAGCGCAAATTCAGGAAGCTACCAAACCTTTTATTGGTGAAATTTTACAAACTCCTCCACAGCACTCCGCTGTAAAAGTTGACGGAGAAAGGGTATATAAATTAGCTCGAAAAGGGGTTGAAGTAAAAATTGATCCTAGGCAAATAACCATACACAGTTTTGAAATCACGCGTATTGATTTTCCCACTATTGATTTTAAAGTAGTTTGTTCGACAGGAACGTATATAAGAAGCTTGGTAAAAGATTTTGGTGCTGCATTGCAAGTGGGTGCTTATATGAGTGCACTGCGTCGTACTAAAATTGGAGACTTTGATGTTGCGCAAGCAATGCAGTGGAAGGATTTAGAAGATGAAATTGAATTGTCTTTAACCAATGCAAACGAAAAAAGAACCCCTTGGCAAAGTCCAAGAAGGAATTAAAAGGGAAGTCCAATACCAAACTGCCAAGCATAATTATTTACTTTGAGGCCATTCTGCTTTATCTCACTCCATTTCATTTTTTGAATATCAAGCCAGCCGTCATTAGTAGCGCTTGTTGGGTCTTTTAATTTAATTGCGTAGTCAATACGAACAATAAAATAATTAAAGTCGAAACGTAGTCCAGTGCCTACACCAATTGCCAAGTCCTTATATAGTTTATCTAATTTAAAACCAGCAGCAGGGTCTTGTTCGGTAGCTCTACTATTCCAAATATTTCCGATATCTGTAAATAAAGCGGACCCCATTTTATAAGAACCAAATTGGAAAAGAGGAAAGCGGTATTCAAAATTGGTTTCCAATTGGATATCACCAAATCGGTCAAAGTTTTGGCTTGTTGAAGTGGTGTCATAAAAAGTAGAACTACCTAATCCTAATTGACGTAAGCCCCATGCACGCATACTATACGGCCCACCTGCCGTAAACTGCTTAAAGAAGGGGAGTTGTCCACCCAGCTTTGCATTATTGCTATAGTTATTACCCCAACCACCCATAAACCTAAACGCAAGTTCTGTATAATCAAACTTGTAAAGTTTTCTAAATTCTAACTCCACTTTTAAATACCTGTAAATTTGGTCCTGTAAATTCGTTGATAACCCCAATAAGGCACCTGCTTCTTCTATGCCTACCCTAAAATAATTATTAACTCTTGCATTATATTTCGAAGGTCCAGCATGTATAAAATTCACCGTTTGACTAATTACATTTCCCTCATTAAAGGAAGAACGCAAAAATGGATTTGTGATTAATAGGCTATCCAGTTTGCTGAATTTTTTTAATTGATATAATTCAATATTTATTGGCTTGTATATCCAAATATGTTCTGATCCTTTTTTTGTTTCTTTCCATTCGTAACCCCAGTTTGTTGTAAAGGACTTTAATTGGTAATAATTTAATCGGTCGATATAAGAATTGTTTAAGGAGAAATTACTACGTACATTTTGTCGGTAGGACTGCTTTTTTGGAACAAAAGGTATTAATAAATTAGGAAAGCTATAGGAGTGACTCACATTCCATAAAAGGGTTTGTGTTAAATCTCGTCCGTCGTTATTAATATTTAATTCAATACCAGTTCTTAAGCTAGTGACGGAAGGAATTGATTTCTTTTGTACGTTTCTGTCGCGGTAAGTAAGGTTGGTGGACAAGCCTAATAAGTTACCTGCGCCTAGCTGTGCAGTGTTTTTACTGCCTTCTAAATCAATACTGTAACTATGCCTTAAAGCAGGAAGCAAAAAGTAATGTAGGTATACGCTGTCATGCTGCAAGGAAGTCCTAGCATCAATTTGTTGCCATGCGCCTAAGCTGCTGAAATTATTTAAGGTTTGATAAAATAAACTTTCGTTGAACAAATCTCCCTTTCGGATTATTGACTGCTCCTCGAATAAATTTGTTTTAAATTTTGGTTTATTATATTGATGTACAATAAGGTTGGTAGCCTCTTTATTAGCCAGGCCTTGCACTAAAATCGAATCTGGGTTATCGGTAAGTGCTAAGTCGCTATAAAATATTTGTTGACCAATGGGATATTGTTTTGTATTAGTATTATTAGTATTTCTAAGTTGGAAACTTACTTTCCAACTTGGGTGCTCCTCCTCTTTCTTACTAACTTTTTTAACTTGTGCTATTTGGCCAAGTGGGTCTAAATTTAATTGCATTAATGCTTGATCAATGGTGTCCACTTCGGCAAATATTTTTTCTTTTGTGAAATAATAGTAACCATTGGACCTAAATAGTTCCACTAACCTGTCTAGTTCATTATTTATGGATTCATTTGAATAAGCAGCTCCTTTTTTTATGTATGCGGCCTGGCTATTCGCCTTGGCTATTTTCTGAAGTATTGGGTCGTTTAATGCATAAGTGATTGTATCAATGATGGTTTTCTTATTTAATTGTATTTCCATTGTTAAACTCACTCTCCATTCATCACGAACAGTATCATACTTTATAATGGGGGTTAATTGTGGGTGATGATATCCTCTTGTAGCTAAATAGGATTGCATGTATTGAATAGTATGGTCTAATTTTTCAGGCTGAAATTTAGTAGGGTTTACTAGTGTGCTGAATATCCCAAACTGCCGAATTCTTTTAGCTTTTATACTATCATCCCAATAATTACTCAATGCTTCATTTAACTGATGCAATATTTTTTTATTCTCCGCGGCTTTTAATACGATTTTATTGTCATAAACAAAGGCAGTTTGCTTTGGATATTCATGAACAAGGGCTTTTTTTATGTCTGCGCAAGCATTTAATAAAAATAAAAGGCCAAGTAGATAAAATCTTGAGCAGAAACGAATATTTTTAAGCCTCTTTAATAACATGAAAATGATAAGTAATAATGAACTCAAATATATTCAATCTTTTGCCCATAAAAAACATTGGGCCGAAGAAACTGTATATATAATAGAAGGCCCTAAGCTCCTAGAGGAGGCCCTTAAGGCTAATTGTGCCATAGAAAAAATTTATGCAACCTCCGCTTGGCTTGATCAGCAGGACCTGTTGGGGGTTCCTGTTGAAACTGTGGACGAAGTAATGTTAGCTAGAATGAGTCAATTAAATACCCCTAATCAGGTAATCGCATTGGTTAATAAACAGCAAGCTGTGTTAGCTCCCTTTGATAAAACCTTCACTTTATTGTTAGACGGAATACAGGACCCGGGTAATTTAGGTACTATTATACGAACTGCTGATTGGTTTGGTATTCAACAAATTATTGTAACAAGCGACACGGCTAGTACTTATAACCCTAAAGTGATACAGAGCACTATGGGAAGCTGTTTTCGTGTTATGGTTGAAGTGGCTGATTTAGAAACAGTCCTTGCAAATAATAAATTACCTGTTTTGGGTGCTTTATTAACTGGGGAAACTGTTTATAAAACACCATTACCAGCAATTGGATTTATGCTAATAGGGAATGAGTCAAAAGGCATTAGGGAAAATTTAAAACAATTCATAACCAATCCTATTGCTATTCCTAAGTTTGGAGGTGCGGAATCCTTAAATGCCGCTGTTGCAACTGGTATTTTACTTTCTCATTGGAGAAATAGATAGTTTGGCGAAATAGATAAGCTGACTAGTTGAATTGAACAGCTTTGGCCGGGGATATTTTTTTAATCCATAGGGTTGGGATTAAAAACGATACATAACTTACTAATGCGGTACCTATTATTACCATTCCAATTTGCAGTAGATTCATTTTTATGGGAAGTGCTTTAATAAAATAAGCGGCCTCGTCTAGTTGAATAAAGCCAAATTGCTGTTGAAGCAGGCCAATTCCTATTCCAATGAAAGCGCCAATCCCAATACCCATCCAACATATAAAACTTGCTTGGTATAAAAATATTTGTCGAATCAAATTTTGACCAGCACCCATTGCAGTGAGCGTTCCAATCATTGGGATACGTTCAAGCATTAAAATAAATAAACAGGTTAGTAGGTTCACAATTGCAATAATTAATAAAATAGTGACTGTTACATTCCTATTTATAGTTTGAACACCAATCCAATCAAAAATTTGTGGATAGTAATTTGATATAGTAGTTGCAACCCAGTTTTCTGGCAACATTTTTTGTAGGCTGTCATTTGTAGCGTCAATACTTTCATTACTAACTAATGAAATAGTGTACCCTTCAACATAATTAGGTGCCTTACTAATTTGTTGTAAGTTTTTCAAATCCATTAATACGAATTGCTTATCGTAGTCGTCCATTCCTGAATGATAAAATCCAACTACTTTTAATTTTCTTTGTTGGACAGCCCCGTTATTTATAAAGTATAAACGCACAAAACTATCTAATGGAATATTTAATTTAGTAGCTAGTATGTCAGAAATTATTATTTGGTTATTTATACTATCATTACTAGATGTTCTTATTTTGTTGCCTTTTGATAGGAAGGGTATAGGAACCTCGCTTGGGTTACCTTTTGCCATCACTCCTTCAATTTCTTGTCCGTACGAGAGTACAGTTGACTGCGTAATAAATGGTGTAACACTTTTCACATTCGGCAGTTGCTCAATAGCATGTATCGTTTGTTGATTATGTAAAAGGGGTTCTCCACTTACCGAGCTAATTCTAATTTGTCCCCAAAAAGAATACACTTTTCCAGCAATGCTTTCTTGAAAACCATTTACGATAGACAATGTCAGGAGTATAGCGGCAACGCTAATTGCAGTAGCTGCTATAGACAGTCGTACAATAAATCGGGTGTAGCTTTTTTGTTTTTGGAAGCTAATTTTTTTCGCTATTTCAAAAGCAGTAGACAATTGGTAAATTTTCACCAAATCTAGTTTTTTCTGAGTACATATTTCAATTAATGGACTAGTTTCGTGGGATACTAATAACATAAAGCATGTTTACTAGGAAATTCTTGGTGTTTATAATTTTAATGGGCTTTGTTGGGCCAATTTTTGGTCAATATAACCCTGATGTTATTTATGACAGTGCCATTCATACTGTTAGAGTGCACCCGGCAAATGCACCATTGGCTATGCCTATAATATCATTAAATGAGTTAAGCCCGTTACAAATAAGTTTTGATGACTTCAATGCAAACTACCAAGACTATTACTATTCAGTTGAATTAATGAGTGCTAAATGGGCATCAGTGCCAATAAGCCCATTTGATTACTTGCAGGGGTTTAACCAAAATAAAATTAATGAGTATGCAGTTTCTTCAATAGCCACTCAGCGTTACTTTCATTATCAGTTTACTTTTCCTAATGCAAATTGTAGGCCTAAACAATCCGGTAATTATATTATTAAAGTATATAAAAATAGGAATGCGGGCGAAGTTGTTTTTACGAGTCGTTTTTATGTAGTGGAGAATCAAGTTGCTATTGCAGCAAGCGTTCAATCACCTTTTGACGGGACTATTTCAAGGACCCATCAGCAAATAAAAGTAATTGCCGACGTAAAAAAAATACCCTTTCTGCAACCTGATCAAATTACACTTCAAGTGATTCAAAATTTTAAGTATAACGAAGTACAAACTATAGATGCACCTACTTTTATTAGGGATAATAAGCTGGAATACAATAGGGAAGGGCAATTGCTATTTCCAGCAGGGAAAGAAGCAAGATGGCTTGATTTACGAAGTTTAAGATTAGCATCGGATAGAATATATAAGTTCGAATCCATAAATGATCAAACCATTGTGTACTTAAAACCTGATATTTCAAGGGCAGATATGTCTTATTATACATTCAACGACTTGAATGGTAATTATATGATTTCAAATATAGAATCTTTAGAAAGCGACTATCAAAATGATTACGCAAAAGTGGTTTTTACTTATATGCCCTCAGGCAAGTTGCCCTTTGTTGGACAAAATTTATACTTGCAGGGGGTATTCACTAACAATTTGCTAGACCAAAATGCATTGATGGTATTTAACGCAAAGCTTGGCTTGTATCAAAAAACTTTATTATTAAAGCAGGGCTACTACAGTTATAATTATGTACTAAGGGAAGCTTCGGTACTGAAGGAAAATACAGACGACGCAATTTTAACTATGGATGACTATACCGAAACCGAAGGGAATCACTGGGAAACGGAGAACAATTATTCTCTATTCCTTTATTATAGGGCTCCAGGAGCAAGAAATGACCAAATTATTGGTTATGTGACCATTAGTTCCACTCAAGGTTGGTAGAGTATAAAACTTGCCTAATAGCGCTTTGTGGATCCCTCTATTTGTCCTACATTTGCACCGGCAGGTCTTACACGACCAGCTCCTGCCGAACCTCCCCAGGGTAGGAATACAGCAAGGATAGGCGGTTGAGCGGTGCGATGTGAGTAGCCTGCCACTTTTTTAAATTAGTGGCATTTTTTTTGACAAGTTTAAAAGTAAAACATGAAATTTTTTATTGACACTGGTAATTTAGCTCAAATTAAAGAAGCCAATGAATTGGGTATTTTGGATGGTGTTACAACTAACCCTTCTTTAATGGCTCAGGTTGGTGTAAAAGGAGAAGCTGCAATTGCTGCACATTACAAAGCAATTTGTGATATTGTGGATGGCGACATTAGTGCAGAAGTATTGTCTACCGATTTTGCCACTATGGTAGAAGAAGGTAAAAAATTAGCTGCTATTCACCCAAACATAGTGGTGAAAGTACCCATGATAAAGGACGGTATCAAAGCAATTAAATGGTTTTCTGATAATGGAATTCGTACAAATTGTACTTTAATATTTTCTGCAGGACAAGCAATTTTAGCTGCAAAAGCCGGTGCTACTTATGTTTCTCCATTTATTGGAAGAATTGACGATAGCAGTTGGGATGGAATGGAATTGATTGCACAAATCAGGCACATTTTTGACGTGCAAGGCTTTACTACTGAAATATTAGCGGCTTCTATTCGTAATGCTTTACATATTGTTAAAGCTGCTGAAGCGGGTGCTGACGTTTGTACTTGTCCTTTGGATTCTATCCTAGGTTTGTTAAAACATCCTTTAACTGATATTGGTTTGGCTAAGTTTTTGGAAGATGCAAAGAAGATGTAATTTTAACAATTACTTTTACATAGTTATAATACAATGGCCTCGATATTTTTCGAGGCCATTTTCGTAGGTGATATATATCACGTCTTTAGCAATTTAATAGGACGAGATTTAGTGAAATATTCATCCTATGTCTAATATTGTAATTCTTGGAGCAGGCATTGCTGGGCATACTGCCGCAGCGTATTTACAGCGGGGTTTAAAAAATAAGCACCACATTACGGTAGTTTCCCCCACGCCTATTTATCAATGGATACCCTCTAATATTTGGGTAGGTGTTGGTAGAATGACGCCCGAGGAAATAAAATTTGATTTAAGGCCCTTATACAAAAAATGGGGTATTGAATTTATACAGGCAAAAGCACAAACTTTTTATCCTGAAGGAGATGCCGAAATAAAAACGGGTTATGTGGAAGTGGAATATACAAGTAAAGAACAAGCAGGGATTAAACAAAAAATTCCTTACGATTATTTAATCAATGCAACGGGACCAAAATTAAATTTTGACGCCACAGAAGGACTCATTCCTGGGAATGGCAACATTGCTTCGGTATGCACTTTCGGGCATGCTAGCCATGCTTGGGAACTATTTCAACAAAAGCTAGACTTAATGCAAAAAGGTCAAAAGCAAATTTTTGTGATTGGCACAGGCCATCCTACTGCTACCTGCCAGGGTGCTGCTTTTGAATATATTTTAAATGTTGACTTTGAAATTAAAAGGAGAGGACTTGAAAAACAAGCTGAAGTTATTTGGATAACCAATGAGTATGAATTGGGAGATTTTGGAATGGGAGGTGCGTTCATTCCCAAAGGAGGGTTTATTTCAAATACTAAATTATTTGCAGAGTCTTATTTTGTAGAAAGGAATATTACTTGGATTAAGAGAGCAGGTGTTAAAAAATTAGATGACCAAAAGATTTATTACGAAAATTTAGACGGCGAATATTTAGAACAACCCTATGATTTTGCTATGTTAATACCAGGATTTGCTGGACACGGCTTTAAAGCGTTTGATAAAAACGGAGCCGATATTTCTAACCAATTATTTGCACCAAGTGGATTAATGAAAGTGGATGCCGATTATACGGCAAAACCATTCGAACAATGGAGCATTAAAGATTGGCCAGAGACCTATCAAAATCCCAGCTATCCTAATATTTTTGCACCAGGAATTGCATTTGCACCACCGCATCCCATTTCCAAACCTATGACTAGTAAAAATGGGACAGCCATTTATGCGTCCGCTCCAAGAACAGGGATGCCTTCGGGGATTATGGGTAAAGTAACTGCTGACAATATTATTCATTGGATTAAAACAGGAAGTAATGTAATGACGCATAAGGCATCTATGGGTAGGATGGGTGCGGCTTGTATTGTATCGGCTGGGTATGGGATGCGTAAAGGAACTGCTGCAACTATGACTGTGAATCCGGTAGTACCCGATTGGGATAAATACCCTCATTGGGGTAGAGATATTAATACTACTATGGGAGAACCAGGCTTGGCTGGTCATTGGCTAAAGTGGTTTATGCATTATATGTTTTTATACAAAGCAAAAGGGAAACCATTCTGGTGGTTAATTCCTGAATAACGATTGTATCCAATTTATTTCATTAAAAAACGCATTATGGAAAACAGACTTATCATTACTAAATATTCGGATCAGTATTATCCGCCCACGCCAAATAATTTCACCTTGTTTTTGAGAAGGGCCATTTTATTTCAAGTAGTAAGATTCTTTATTTTAAATTATAAAATATTTAAGATGCTAGTAAGGGGACATTCTTGAAAAAATTACTGATGCTTCAGTGCTTCTCTTTTAGAGAGCGGCGATAAGTTGGGATGCGCTTTTACAAATTTAAT